>NZ_CP038020.1:1801944-2102268 GCF_010120595.1 Streptococcus thermophilus | reverse complement strand
TCTTCTTGCAATATCAGTTAGTGACACTTTCTCAGTTAGGAGTTGTGTAACTTTTTGTCGGACTAGATTGGAGATTTGGCAGTTTTTCTCAACGATAGATGTCTCAGCTACCGTGACACTTCTACAACTTTTACACTGGAAACGACGTTTTTTCAGACGTAGTAGAGTTGGCGTTCCCGCTTGCTCGAGAAGAGGGATTTTAGAAGGCTTTTGAAAGTCGTACTTGATCATCTTTCCATGGCAATGAGGACATGATGGTGCAGGGTAATCAAGTTTTGCTTGAATCTCGATATGAGTGTCAGTTTCAAAAACAAGTGAAATCTTGATATTTTGGTCTTTGATTCCGATTAATTCTGTGTTATTCTTAATAAGTCTCATAAGTTCTTCCTAATGATGGTTTGGTTGCTTTTCATTATAGTTCTTATGGGACTTTTTGTGTACACTCAAAAAGCTCTATAATCTCTACAGTAGTTTTACCCACTACAGAAATTATAGAGCCATAGTTTCCCAAACTGGAGCTATCTTTTTTTGTTTATTTTTATAATTAGGCCTCATGCATCTCATCATATAAGTACAATAATAATTACATGAAGTTACTATCGGTTACCGCTACACATATTCTTCTACAAAAACCACAACCTAACTCGTCATTTTTGTCTCCAAAAGCATGGATGTTAACGATGATATAAATAAAGATCTTCTTAGTATCATTATTACGGATAATATTAGTCTAATTATATTCACCTCTCTTAATGATATCTCTAGAGGTCCAACTTTTTGAAATTTGATTGTTCTTCTCAAAAAGTGATTTCGCTTTGAAATGTACTTCAGCTTGTCTCCAAATTATCTATTTCTGTTTTATATTACTATTTATATCTGAATTATTTACCTTTTCGATTTCATAATCTTCAAATCTTAAATTGCTTGTTAGCTTTGTATTTTATAATTGAAATTGAACAAAAATCTATTTTCATCTTTATATACTGAGTTATAATTTCATAAATTTTAAATAGATTGAAATCACTAATCTAGTTATTTATAATCTAGATTAGAAGGAGGTATTATGTTTAAATTAATGGATGTCACTCTCAGAGAATGTAGCTATGTAGTAAATAATGCATTAACTAAATCTGAATCAAAAAAATTAGTTCATGAACTAAACAAAGCAAAAATTGACTTAATTGAAATCGGTTATCTAGGTAATATTTCTAGGGATTCTGGTGTAGAAAAATGTGACTCTGAGTACCTAGACTTTCTGACTGATGGAGAAATTCTGAATTGGGAAGGAAAATTTTCGGTTATGATTAATCCTGAAAATTTTTCTCAATCAACTGCTGAGATTCTAGCTGATAGACGTATTGGAATGGTCCGATTGACAGTTACAAAAAATAACTTAGAGCGAGTAAAAGAAATTGTCAATTCTTTATCGAAATATAATATTGCTATTAGTACCAATTTAATACGTGTCAGTCGTCTAGGTCATAAAGAATTAAATGAATTGGTAAATGAGTTGGTTGATACAAATACAGACATCATATATTTAGCTGACTCAAATGGAGCGATGCTCCCAGAAGATATTAAGAAGATGTTTTTTTCGTTAAAACATTTAATTATGAAAAAAGGAGGCAAACAAAAGTTAGGTTTTCATGCTCATAATAATTTGGGAATGGCAATTTCAAATGCTCTGGCAGCTATTGAAGTAGGGTGTGATTTTATTGATGCAAGTATTTTGGGATATGGGAAATCTTCTGGAAATCTATCACTAGAATTACTATTAAGTCTAATGAGAAGACAAAATTTCATTTACAAATGGAATATTACTAAAATTTTGTCACTAGCAAATCAATTAACAACTGTTGTAAGAAAGTCTGGCTTTTATCTCTCGCAACCTGAAGGTGCGATAATTGGTATGAAAAATATGAATTTAGATGAAGTACAAGAAATTTATAAGTTAAAAGGTATTTCTTCTTTATTAGACAAGGAAAACAAATGATGAATAGAAAGTGGTATTACAAAATCGGTAACGGTAACAACATAGTCCTCATATTACCTAGAAAAGATGGAAATGAGATGTCTGTTGGTGAGTGGGAAAAGCTATATTTAACTTTGGGGGCTAACTTTACTTTGATCATTATAGATATTCCGGAATATTTATATAGGAGAAACAATTCTACATTTCCAAAAACAACAGATTATATGGCTGATGTCTTAAATAATATTTTGGTTAATAAAAAAATAGATAATATTAAAGTGTTAATCGGAGTATCTTTAGGAGGTATGATTGCACAAAAGTTTATTTACAAATATTCCGAGATTCCTACTATCTTCATTTCAACGATAATTAAATCTAATTTAAAAGTACAAACTGTATTTAATAGCTGGAAAAACAATTTACATTTTATAGGAGAGAAAGGATTTAATGTAAATTTGGCTTCTTGGGTAAAAGGGGGAATACTAGAAGAAAACTCATTAAATCAATCCAAAGATTTTTGTGTAATCAAAGAGGAACTATCTTTAGAAGCAATTTCGAGCCACAACTTTAAAGAAGAAAATACTATAAGTAAAAAAGAAACTCTTGTAATCTTCGGTAAAAATAGTCCATTGATAGGAATGGATGAAACGATACCATTCACAGACTTCTTTAAAAATATTACAATTTGTCCAATAGCAGACTCCGGAATGAGGGTTCTGGAAGAAAATCCAAAAAGTAGTTATAAAAAGATTAAACAATTTATTGAGGAGAATTCATGAAATCAATTGCAGTACTACCAGGGGATGGAATCGGTATTGAAGTTATGGAAGCTTGTGTTCCAATTTTCAAAGAGTTAAATCTTGACATTAAACTGAAATATGGAGAGATTGGGTGGAAATGTTGGATAAATTCTGCAAATCCAGTACCAAATGAAACATGGAATCTTATTAAGAATTGTGACGCAGTTTTAGTTGGTGCAATAACAAGCAAACCTAAGCATGAAGCAGAACAAGAATTAAAAGTAAAAAGCAATAACACCACTGATTATGTATCACCTGTAATACAATTACGACAAAAGCTACAATTATTTGCTAATGTCCGACCAATAGTTTCATTAATAAACAACAAAAGTTTTGAAGTATATATTATAAGAGAAAATACTGAAGGATTGTATAGTGGTTTAGATTTTAATCCAATACCTGAACCATTAGAAAATTTTATTAATGAAAGCACCTCTAAATATAATAATAAACTAAAAAATGGAGCTGCTACTATTAGAATTATCACAGAAGAAGGATTTAATAGATTATTAAAGTTTAGTTCTGAGTGGGCCTTAAAACACGGAAAAAGCAATATTGTAATTGCAGATAAGCCAAATGTTTTTAGAAACTCAAGCGATATTATATTTAGACTAATAAAAAAATATTCACTAGACTACCCAATGCTAAACTATACTGTAGAAAATATTGATGCAGTAGCAATGTGGTTAGTAAAGAAACCACAAAAATATGAAATCGTAATTTGTGAAAATCAGTTTGGTGACATCCTGTCTGACGTAGGAGCTGCTGTAATGGGAGGACTAGGGCTAGCTTATAGTGGAAATTATGGACTCAAAGAGACAGCCTATTTTGAACCCGTTCATGGATCGGCACCAAAATATTCAGGTCAAAACAAAGTAAATCCCATGGCTATGTTCTTGAGTATCGCAATGCTATTAGATTTTCTAGGATATAAAGAAGCAAGTCAATCAATCCAGAAAGCTGTTGAATATACAGCGAAAGACAAGAGGTTTTGTACCTTTGATTTATCTGGAGATGCCACACTAAGTGAATCCGCTAAACACATTATTGAGGAGGCCGTAAAAATCTATGGAAATTCATGATAAATTAAAAGATTTAAAAACACTTGATACTGCAGCAATTTCTGATGCTCTAGATAGTCTCAATATTAATGGAGGTTTGACTGGGATAACCCCCCAGACAGAAAAATGCAATTTGGTAGGACAAGCATATACTATTCAGTACATTGAGCCTACTGAATCAGAAAAGAAACAAAAGAATGCAGCGAATTTTATCGATGACATACCTGAAGGATACATACCGGTATTGGCTAACAATGGAAGAATGGATTGTACTGTTTGGGGAGATATACTTACAGATGTTGCTATTAAAAAGGGGATCCCAGGAACCGTAATTGATGGACTTTGTAGAGATATAAGGCACATCAGAGATTGTAGTTATAAAATGTTTTCAAAGGGAGTATTCATGCAGTCTGGAAAAGGAAGAACTGTAATGTCGGCAAGTAAAGTAGCCGTGAAGATAGGAGAAGTACATATAAAGTTCGGTGACTATATTCGAGGCGATGAAAATGGTATCGTAGTAATTCCTCAAGAACATGTCGACCAAGTCATCCAAATGGCAAAAATAGTAGTAGCTAAAGAAAAGAAAATACGTAATATGATTAAAAAAGGAGAAAGATTGGATATTGCCCGAGAGACATTTAATTACAGCCATGCTTGGGAGGATAAGGATGAAATTTTTTGATTTGCATACCCATGCAGCACCTGATTTATATCAAAGAAGATATACCGTTGATTCTCTAGAAAAAGAACTAATTGAATCTGATAGCTTTGCTGTTTTTAAAAGTCATACTAATTCAACAGTTCCACTAACACTTAATTCCAAACGAATATTCGGTTCCATTGTTTTGAATGAGTTTCAAGGAGGATTGAAATTACCACCTGTTGTATCCCAATTTATCATAAGCCAGAAACCATTCATTATTTGGATGCCAACTTTAACTGGTTATGTTTCTCCTTCTATAAAGCAAAAAAAATTTCATTCTGCTTTAGATTTTGATTATCCTAGAAATCAAATTTCAATAAATGAAAAACTAAAGTCAAATGTAATCGACATTTTAAAATTTGCTGGTGAAAATGGTATCCCTGTTGCTAGTGGCCACTCTAGCAAAACAGAAGTTGAATTACTACTTCATGAAGCTATGAAATTTAATGTAAGATTGATTGTTACTCATCCTTTTTATAAATTAACTAACTTTTCTGTTGAAGAACTATATAGGATGTCAAAAAGATATCCAAATATTTATTTTGAATGTAATATTTTAATGAACTTTATCAACAAGGGAACAATAAAAAGAGATATTGAATTAATTGATGCTGTCGGTCAAGACAGAGTATTTATAGCTTCAGACTTAGGTCAGACTAATAGAATGACCGTTAGCGATGGGTATGATTACTACTTCAATAAATTAACTTCATATTCAAATTTCTCACAAAATATTTGCAATGATATTTTCTATTTCACGCCAAAAAAAATCCTTTTCGGAGAAAAAAATCTAATATGGAACCTTTAATTTTTAATACCTCGATTGCTAAGAAAAAACCATCAAATTCAAATGAATGTCCATTTTGTCATTTAAACCAATTAACAAATATTATTGATAAAAATGATGGATTGATTTGGTTAGATAATAAATATAATACAATCGAAAACACCTATCAGACATTAATAATTGAATCTGAAGATCATTACGGAGATATTTCAAATTATAGCTACGCCTATAATAGAAGAGTGATTAACTATATTATTAAATCTTTTCTAAAATTGAGTAACCAATCTCGTTTTAAAAGCGTAGCAATGTTCAAAAACTATGGACCATTATCTGGTGGAAGTTTAAGGCACCCACATACTCAGATTGTGGGATTTGAAAATAAAGACATCTATTCAGAGATCAGTGAAGAGTCTTTTTTAGGTTATAAAATTTATGACAACAAATACGTCTCCGTAAATATCTCAACTAAACCTACAATGGGTTATTGCGAATTTAATATTAAATCTAGAACTTCCTATATTGACAAAACATCTGATGTTATTAAAGATGTAGTAGGATTTATCCTTAAAAAATACTTCAATAAATCTTGTGATTCGTATAATCTTTTTTTCTTTCTTCAAAATAACAATCTGATTTGTAAAGTAGTCCCTCGTTTTATAGTTTCCCCCTATTATGTTGGCTATAGGGTTTCACAAGTCAACAATACTGAAAGAATTAAGGATATAAAGTATGAATTTTTAAATTATGTTAAGGAGTGTCATTTTGAAAAATAGATTTTTTAAAGGAATACTTAGTTGTTTGATTGCAGGGAGTGTTTTTGGTGCTCAATGGCCCATTGCAGGAAGTGCACTACAAATCGTGGACCCCTATTGGTTTACATTAATAAGATATCTTATAGTAGCCTCTATATTAGCAATTATATTATTTTATAAAGAAGGTAAGGAGGGATTTAAACTTAATAGAAAGGAATTTCCCAAAATACTGTTTTTGGGAACAATGGCCTTCTGTGCTTATAATTTTTTGGTTTTTGCAGGTCAGAAAATAGCTGGAATTCAGGGTACAATTTTAGCATCCTTATTGATGGCACTAATTCCAATGGTTTCAATCTTAGTATTATGGATTACAAAGAAAGAATTTCCTGGTTGGAGAACTCTTTTTCTTGTTTCCATTTCTTTAGTAGGAGTAATTCTAGTAGTTACTAAAGGTAATCTATCCATCTTTAAAAATCAAAGTACATTATTACAACCAGTCTTTTTAATATCCCTTAGCGTAATCGCGTGGGTACTATATACAATAGGTGGTGCTGAGTTTAAAAATTGGTCTTCATTAAAATACACAACGCTTAGTTGTTTACTAGGAAATATTAGTTCTATTTGTGCTATACTGTTACTACAACATTTGAATATTTCACACATCCCTTCCCTTTCAAATTTATTAACCATTAAGTGGCAATTGTTATATATGAGTGTTTTCTCAGGAGTAATTGGAGTACTTTTGTGGAATATTGGGAATAAACTGTTGACTCCTCAAAATGGCTCTCTATTCATGAATCTTGTACCAATCATAACCTTCTTGATTGAAATAATGTTTGGATACAAGCTCACCAACGTAGAACTCATTGGAGTTACTATGACAATACTAGCCATCGTGTTAAATAATCTTTTCCAAAGAAAGCGAATTACGTGATCCAAAATGACAGTAACTATTTACTTTACGGAATCTCTTCTAGATAATCTATCAGAAATTAATAAGAATTGTTTTAGCATATACTCTCCGCTAAATGAAGTTTTGGGGAGCCTACATGTATTGCTAAATCCAGATGGCCATGGACTAATGACTACATGGGCAAGCGAGACAAAACAAGTAATGGATGAGCAAATATTACAAGAATTGAACTACTTTTCTCCTTTTTATAAAAGTAAAATTCCCAATTTCTTTATCGAAGAAATTATTTATGAGGAATCTAGTATAGAGAAACAAATATCTTTACTTGGAACCAATCTTTTAGGGAAAGATAAGGGTTTGTTAATCAATGAACTAAAAGATTTTAAGGATTCAAAGCTAATGGAAGATCTAATAGAAAATGCGGATCTGGTATTCCTAAACTTTTTTTCATTTCTAAAAATGTACTACAAATATTATTTCAAAGACTTCGTTCAAAAAACGGATGTATTCAATGTGCTTAATCACTATGCGATGAAACAAAGAAAATGTATATCCAAACAAGGTTTTTTGAGGTTCATACAATCTATTGATTCTAACCAGATATATTGGGTAAAAAATGCCATTAAGATACAGACTAAAATGAACAAAAAATATTATCTAGGTAAAGGTGAAAAAATAATTTTTTTGCCTAGTTCTGTGACTTGGCCACATGTTAGAGTTAATAAAATGAATGAAAAAATAATTTTAACTTACAATGTTAACTCTCGTAATATTGGTAATTTGGCCAGACAAGAAATGTCTGAAATATTTAAGGCATTGTCAGATCCTACAAGAATTGATATTTTATATTATCTACATGAAGGAAAAAAAACAACTAAAAGTTTAGCACAAATTTTGGTTACAAGTGAATCAACGGTGTCACATCATTTAAATATCTTAAAAAAGGCCGGGATTGTAAACAATATCAGAAATGGTAAAAGAGTATTCTACTATAATACAGATAAAGTCAAGGAATTGATACCCAATTTCTTTCTTGATATTACCTAAAGAGAAATTCTCTACACTTTTATCTTGTAGTAATACTCAAAAGTGAAAATTATAATTTATCCAAAGGACTTAGTTCTGTATTGGACAGGACTAAGTCCTTTTCTACCATTTGTCAAGTATGTCAAGGCATTTGGTAAAAAATAGATTGAATTCCATAGTCAAACTAAGGAATTTATCTATTTTTGAACTAAAGTTCAGTGTAAAAAGTGTACGCAAAAGCAACGCCTTACCTAGTGATTTTTTTGATAAGGTGTTACAATCATATGGCATAAACAATTTTACTGATTTTGGGTAGAAGTATAATCGTAAAGTTTGTTATGCGTTATGAGGTAATACATTGTTCTGATGAGACGATGTATAGAGGCAATCGTGTGTGGTTTGGTTGAAGTCGCTTGCGATTGTCTTTTCCGTTTTAGTTTTACCTTAATGCGTTTGTTGTTGTAATAATTAATATAGTCTACAATAGCTTGTTCCAATTGGTTAAGCGACTTAGACGTCTTATCATAACCATAAAACATCTCAGACTTAAGAATGCCAAAGAAGGATTCCATCATACCATTGTCTGGACTATTTCCCTTACGTGACATGGACGGTTGGATCCCTTTATCCTCTAAAAATGGCTCTTTGTCAACTGTAGTGGGTGACGAAAAGCTAACATCTAGAGAGGACCGGATAGGTCCTTTTTTTATGTATGTTCAGTGTGATGAAGACACGCTTCTTAAAGTTGATAAAGTTTCTAAAACCGAAGCCCAAACGTTTGATGTCTTTGATCAACTTATTAGTCGCTTCAAGTTTCGCGTTTGAATAGTCCGTTTCTAGTGCGTTTTGGATGTATTGCTTGTGTCTAAGAAAAGTCCTAAAGACCGTTTGAAAATAATGATTGACCTTGCTTCTATTTTCCTCTATCAGTTCAAAGAACTCATCTACTCTCTTCTCCTGAAAGTGAAAAAGCAAAAGCTGATAAAGTGTATAGTAGTCAGTAAGCTCTTTTGAAAAGACTAGTGTCTTCGCAACAACTTCATGTGGTGCTAAAGTTTGGCGGAAAGTCTTTGAATAAAAAGAGTTGAGAGATAGTTTACGGCTGTCCTTTTGGAAGAGTCGCCAGTGATTTTTCAAGGCTCGATAGGACAGTGACCTCTTATCGAATTGGTTCATAATTGCAATTCTTGTCTTTAAAAAGGCACGTCCAAGGTGCTGGATGATGTGGAAACGATCAAGAACGATTTTTGCGTTTGGAAAGAGCTTGCGAGCCAGTGGAGTATAAGCTCCAGACATATCCATCGTGATAAACTGTACCTGTTATCGGACTTTCAATGGATACTTCAAAAAGTAGTTTCGTATAGTAGTTTGGCGGCGATTATCAAGGATGGTTATGAGTTCGTTTGTCTCATAATTCTGAGCCACAAAAGCCAATTCCCCTTTCTTGAACCCAAACTCATCCCAGGACATAACAGCAGGGAGTTTGTCATAATGTTCCTTGAAAGTAAACTGATCAAGCTTACGATAGACAGTGGACGTCGACACGCGAAGTCTTCTTGCAATATCAGTTAGTGACACTTTCTCAGTTAGGAGTTGTGTAACTTTTTGTCGGACTAGATTGGAGATTTGGCAGTTTTTCTCAACGATAGATGTCTCAGCTACCGTGACACTTCTACAACTTTTACACTGGAAACGACGTTTTTTCAGACGTAGTAGAGTTGGCGTTCCCGCTTGCTCGAGAAGAGGGATTTTAGAAGGCTTTTGAAAGTCGTACTTGATCATCTTTCCATGGCAATGAGGACATGATGGTGCAGGGTAATCAAGTTTTGCTTGAATATCGATATGAGTGTCAGTTTCAAAAACAAGTGAAATCTTGATATTTTGGTCTTTGATTCCGATTAATTCTGTGTTATTCTTAATAAGTCTCATAAGTTCTTCCTAATGATGGTTTGGTTGCTTTTCATTATAGTTCTTATGGGACTTTTTGTGTACACTCAAAAAGCTCTATAATCCCTACAGTGGTTTTACCCACTACAGAAATTATAGATCCAAAATCTGAAGCAAATGCTTCAGATTTTTTATGCTTAAAATTTTGAAAGTAGCAAAAACTGAGAAAGTTTTCTCAGTTACATGGGATTAGTCATTACTAGAATGGTAGCACCTAAGGTGAAAATATTCCATAGGATATGAAGCGAGATAGTTGCTGATAGATTTTCTCTTTTTTGGTAGACCATAGAGAGAGCCAATCCCATTTCAATATAGAGGAAGAGGGGAGCAAGGTTGGTGGGCATATGGAATAGGAAAAAGAGACTGGTACTCACTAAAGCAGTAACTATCGAATAAGGAGCCAACTAAGAGCAAACCGACTTACGAAAGAGTAGTTCTTGCAAGAAGGCTGTAGTCATCATGCTAATGGCTACTGGGAGGATAGACGTTGTCGTAAGAGTTCTTTGAAGTTCTGCATGGTAGTTGGTGTGGGTCAGTAGCATAAGATTACTCCCAATAACTCTCATCAAAAAATAAGAACAGCCCCCCAAGTAGTAAAAAGAATGCCTGATCGGCATGTCTAAACGCCAAATGTGATTGACGAAAGTTTTCAAAGTCTTTATTATATTCTAAAATGAAGAAATAGCGAGTCCTAAGGTAAAGATAATATAATGATTTTCCTAATTTATGTGAAAGAATGTAAAAAATTACAATCCTGTATTTTCTTAGGAAACTTCTTGTCACACAGACTCTTTTTGGATAAAATAGAAAAAATGGAGGGTATCATGACGCAATCAGGGAATCTTAAGTTTCACACACCAATTTTTCGTGTGAATAATAGACAAGAAAATATCGATTTTTACCAAAATACGTTAGGATTTAAGCTTTTGACTGAGGAAAATGCTCTTGCTGTCTTCACTGACTGGTCAGAACGTAACTCACTTTTTGTAATTGAGGAGTCTCCAGCTTACCGTTTCCGTGCAGTTGAAGGTCCTAAGAAAATTAATAAAGTGGTCATTAAGGTTTCAAATCCACTTGAGATTGAGTACCTTTTGGCGCGTGATGATAATCAAGCTAAGGCTATTTTCCAAGGGGAAAATGGTTACGCTTTTGAGACTATCTCACCAGAAAATGGTCTTATTTTGGTGCATGCCGAAGATGATTTATCAACTCTAAAGACAGTCGAGTACGCAGATGTTGAAGAAAAAAAAGATTTTAAAGGAGTTTCAGATTTTACTGTTCAGTCTTTGACTTTGAATGTTGTCGATACGGCTCAAGCGGCTTTTTTCTACGATAATCTGTTTGGCGAAGAATTGCCTTTATCTATCCACTTTGAAAAGGCAGAAGGTCCGGACCTTCAAGTAAGTTCAGATCAAACTTGGGATTTGGAAGTTCTAGAATTTAAGGTAGCTGAAGACTATGATTTGGCTGCCTTGCATGAGAAACTTGACAAGGAACAGTTCTCAAGTTATCTAGATCCTAAAGGAAGTCTACTCGCACTGACTGATATGAGTAATATTGAGGTTTGGTTAACAAAATAATGACTAATTTCAAACAAACATTGTTAACAATTACAGACTACATCAAGGCTGACATCTTCCCGGGTGCCAGCCTTGCACTCTATGACGGAAAGAATTGGCAAGAGTACTACTGTGGTACTCAGGATGGAAAGAATCCAGTAATTCCAGATTTAACCTATGATCTAGCTAGTGTCTCTAAGGTCGTGGGAGTTGGGACTCTTTGTATCTTCTACTTACAGTCAGGAAAACTGGATTTGGATGAGAAGTTCTCCACCTATTATCCTGAAGTAGCAGACAAGACGCTAACCCTTCGTCAGCTTCTTTCTCATAGTAGCGGAATTGATCCTTTTATTCCAAATCGTGATGAATTAGACCAAAAAGGATTGATTGCTGCAATAAATGCCATCAAAGTTAAGTCTGATAAACCATTCTTGTATACAGATATTAACTTTATTCTCCTGGGCTTGATGCTTGAGAAATTATTTGGACAAAGACTGGACAGGCTTTTTGACAGCGAAATTTTCCAACCTTTTGGTATGATTGACACACAGTTTGGTCCAGTTGACCTTGCTGTTCCAACTGTAGAGGGAATTCCGGGAGGAACTGTTCACGATCCCAAGGCTCGAGTGCTCAAAGAGCACACAGGTTCAGCAGGTCTCTTTTCAACCCTAAAGGACTTGGAAATCTTTGTTAACCATTATTTGAAGGATGATTTTGCTAAAAATCTGACGCAAAATATCAGTCAATCCAAGAAGGAGCGTAGTGTCGCGTGGGACCTTCAAGGCGATTGGATTATTCATACTGGTTATACAGGTACCTTTGTGCTTATCAATATCCCTCGTCAACGTGCGGGGATTTTCCTCAGTAATCGTACCTATTACAAGGATGAGAGGGCTCAATGGATTAAGGACAGAGATGCTTTGATTGAGATAATGAAGAAGGAGTTGGTTTGTGAAATGGTCGATCAAGGAAAATAATGATAAATTAAAAGTTCAATTAGAACCCCTCCGTAGTTATACGGAACACTTTGACTCAGGTATGATTCATAGGGCTTTGCCAATGGCTACACAGGTTCGTGTATTAATACATCAAACAGATAAGTCCAATTTATTGACTTCTGAGCACTTTTTCATCCGGCTGTTGTCGGCGCCGATCATTGTGCGATCGGGGGTGGGCGTATGAATTCATTGATTAGTTTAGAAAAAGTTAATTATAAAATCGCTGATCAACATATTTTACATGATATTGATTGGCAGATTCCAGCTGGGGCTCATATTACATTGACGGGACCATCCGGTGGTGGGAAAAGTACGTTATTGCGGATCATTGCGTCCATGATTTCTAAAACAAGTGGGACCTTGATTTTTGATGGGCGGCCGATTGAAAGTTATGACCCAACCATGTATCGGCGGCAAGTCTCATATTGTTTCCAACAACCGACGTTATTTGGTGAGACGGTGGCAGATAACTTAGCTTTCCCGTACCAAATTCGTAAGCAAGTCATGGATACGCAACGAGTGGTAACGGCGTTAAATAATGTTGGGCTGTCCGAACGAACCCTGCATCAGCCGATTATCGAGCTTTCCGGTGGTGAGCGGCAGCGGGTCGCGCTGATTCGCAATATCTTATTCTTACCAAAAGTGTTGTTATTAGATGAGGTGACAGCTGGTTTGGATGAAAATAATAAGCAAATCGTACACGCCTGGTTACGACAGTTAAATGAGCAGGATCACGTGACAACGATCATGATTACTCATGACGCGACAGAGATTGCTGCGGCAGATCAATTAGCGAAAGTGATTGCTGGCAGATTGGAGGTGCACGCATGAATTTAGCAGTTAATAATACGTCGCTATTTTTGGCAGCAATGTTAGTGCTCGTCGCGTTAGGAATTAGTTTGTGGCAGAAACTTGGCTTGGATAGGGACATCGTCATTGGTGTCGTGCGGGCTGTTGTACAACTATTTATCGTGGGTTACTTGCTAAAGTATATTTTCCGAGTCAACAATTTGTGGCTAACGCTGGCGATGATGGGCTTCATTATCTTCAATGCGGCTTGGAATGCGAAAAAACGGGGGCGGGGATTGACCATGCATTAGCCATTTCGTTATTAGCCATTTTTGTTAGTACAGGGGTAACACTCGGCGTCCTCGTGCTATCTGGTGCGATTAAGTTTGTGCCATCGCAAATGATTTCCATTTCTGGTATGATTGCGTCGAATTCAATGGTCGCAGTTGGGCTGGCTTATCGCAGCCTCAATAGTCAGTTTCATGACCAGTGGCAAGGTGTGCTTGAATGGTTGGCGTTAGGGGCTGGTCTACTTGATGCTTCGATTGCCATCGTGCGTGAGGCGATTCGTACGGGGATGTCACCAACCATTGATTCGGCAAAGACTGTGGGTCTAGTCAGTCTGCCAGGGATGATGTCCGGTTTGATCTTTGCAGGGGTCAATCCAGTACGGGCCATTAGGTATCAAATTATGGTCACGTTCATGCTCTTATCAGCGACTAGTTTGGGGTCAGTCATTGCGTGCTATTTAGCTTACCGTAATTTCTATAATGAACAAAAACAGTTGAAGTAATGACTCCTGATTGCAGTCCCGCGGGGAGTCCTTTATGATGGAAGCTGAAATAAAACTTAATGCGGGGGTATTGATGTGAATGACGCAGCGGTTTGGGTTCCAGTTCCAGCAATGTTTTACTGGGGCTGGTTAGTACCACTCATATTTGGAACCATTTTTGGTTGGCGTTATCATCGCAATAAGGTTCGCCTAGGTAACGGTATTTGGTTTTCGCTATTTTTCTATTCTTTTTTAACCATGCTGGCGATTACAATTTTAGGTAGCAATATCCACTGGTTGATCATTATCAGTGGGGCGTTGTTTGTGTTGCTGATTCTGTTGATTGGGCTGATTTTTACCTTACAAGCTATCTTGCTCTTATGGAATGCGTGGATCATGTGGCGTCATGAGAGTCATACATTGGCGAATATGCTGACCTTGTACTTGGGACTGGGCATTCTGGTTTTGCCATTTTTAGGCAATCTGTTGAGTAGTCATGTGCCGCAGCCCGTGAGTTATTTTTTGACGGTATTTCCGAATCTGGTCATTTTTTACCTTGGTTTTTTGTTTTATAACTATCTGACGATGCTGACGATTTATCAATTCAATTGGCCCCGTCTGCGACAAGATTATATTATTGTGCTTGGGGATGGCTGGGCGGAGACGCAATCGAAGACGACCTTGCAAAATATGCAGTTTAGTAAGCAATTGATTGCACAGGGACCTGCTAAAAATCCACGCACGATTTTTGTTACAAATAATTACGGTAGATTGCAAATTTAATCCGAATTTTTTGACAAATTGGTCATTCATTGACAAAAGTGAACTAATTATAGGCAAGGACTGTTCTATTATTGAGGTTAAATAGATATGCAACAAATCGTACTCCCAATCAAAGACTCTAACGTCTTAAAAATGGTGCAAGACACCTTACCAGATAGTTTTCGGGCAGGTCGCCGTAACTACACCATCTTTCAAGTTGGCAAAGCCACCCTGCTGCGGGTGAGTGATGTGATGACATTAAAGAAATCCGATATCTATAATTCAGATGGCTCTGTTAAACACACGGCCTTTATTCATGATAAAAAGACGGGTAAAGCGAACACGTTATATTTAAAGCCCGTGCAACAAGACTTGCTGCAATATCATGATTGGCTAGTCCAAGAAAATATCAATTCTGAGTGGTTATTTCCCTCGACATCCCATCATAATCGACATATCACCGAGCAAACAGTTTTATAAAGTGATGGCGCGTGTTGGCGATCTACTAAGCATTAACTATCACTATCTAGGCACCCATACCATGCGCAAAACAGGCGCCTATCGCGTATACACGCAGTCGAATTACAACATTGGTTTAGTCATGCATTTATTGAATCACTCAAGTGAAGCCATGACGTTAACTTATCTTGGTTTAGATCAAGCTAGCCGGGAGACCATGTTAGATCAAATTGATTTTGGTTAAATATTTTAATTACAACTACAGCTATAGTTACACCTGTAATTGTAGTTGTAATTAAAATTTCCTTATCCTGAATACTGATCATAATTTTTGATTGAGATGATTACGATGAGGAATATATACGCACTCAGAATAAGTTGAGATAGATACCGATACTATCCCAATTTATTTTTTTGTGGTTAAGCTGACAACAGCTTGCCCCACGCGGGTAGCGTTCTGCATGACATGCTCTCACTGAAAGTGATCCTGCAATGATAAATTGCCCTGTCACGGCGTGACCCGCCGGAGGTTTTTCTAGCTGGATAATAGGCGCTGAAAAATAGCAGTTTCCCCATAAGGAAGGGGAAACGCTACTGTCATCGCTTGTCGATGACGTGCCTCGCAGAGCCTGTCCAAAATATAATTTTGGTATAACAGGCTATACCAGATTTTTAACGGTGTTATACTGGTCTTGGAAAACCTTTTTTGAGGAGACATTTTTGATGGCGCATTTAAAGAAAAATACGCGTGGTGCAGTACCCGGTTTAGCTGTCCACTTTGAACGTAAAACCGACCATCACACCAACAAAGAAATTGATGTGTCGAAAACTTATCTGAATCAAGATATCATGACGGATGGTTCTGATATGGTTTCCCGCTTCAATGCGCGTTTAAATGACGTTTATTGCATGAAAAGAGACGATGTGAAGGGGCGTTAGCGACTTGGATAGTCACTCTCTACCCGAAGATCTTGCAGAAGCGCCCTACGAGCAACAAAGCGCCTTTTTTGAAGAAACCACCAATTTTCTTAATGAACGTTATGGTCAAGAAAATACCGTGGCCGCTGTCATGCATTATGACGAAACAACCCCTCACTTGCACTATGCCTTTGTCCCCGTTGTTTTTGATAATAAAAAATCACGTTATAAAGTCTCGGCTAAAGAAGTGCTCACGCGCCATGATCTGCAAACCTTTCATGATGATTTAGATCAAGACCTAAAAAGGTGCTGCTATAATGACCAATAAAGTACGTATGTTGGGAGAAGATAGTTACATGGATACTAATATGATGGCCCTAGAACCAAAAGGTATTGATCCTGAGTATCGCTCTATACTTTTATCAATAAGACAGGATTGTACAAGATTGCAGACACATCAACTATTCCCCAAATCAATAATAAACACATCGAACCTTACTTATTATTAATTCCCAGCTTAGAAGAGCAACATAAAATCGGCTCATTCTTCAAACAGCTAGACGAGACTATCGCTCTTCATCAACGTAAGTTGGATTTGTTGAAAGAACAGAAAAAAGGCTTTTTACAAAAAATGTTTGTTTAGGGTCCATAATTATATAATGACCCCTAGGAAAGACTACTAAAACAGCCCCCATTATCTAATAATAGTTAGATAACGGGGGTTGTTTTTTTATAAAATGATATAATACTCCCTAGATAGGAGAAAACGTATGTCTAGACAAAAACGGTCGAGTAGACACTCTAAGAAAAGAAAGCTTGTCTCTTGTTTTTTTGGTTTACATGGGAGTGTTTGTACTTTTTTTAAAAGGATAGAAATACTGGAAAAAGATTGTAGAGCTATTAAAAAAAGAAAATGTGGCAGTTCTTGCTATCGAGCATGGCTATTCTATATTTTCAACAAAAGAAGAAGCTTAAGCAGAGTTGATCTACTGCTTAAGCTTTTTTACTTATTAAGGACTTTTCAACCGTAATGTGTTGGATACCAGCTTCTTCGAAGATTTGGCCGACTTCTTGATAGCCATTATTGAGATAGAACTTAAGTGCCCCTAGTTGGGCATGGAGAGAAATAGATTTGAAGCCCTGCTCTTGAGCGAAATCTTCAGCCTCTTTTAGGAGGATGCTACCCAGACCTTGACCTTGGTAGTCGTCGAGCACGGCCATGCGTTGGAGTGTAACTTGTGTCAAGTCTATGTTAGGAAGTAGTCGTACGGTTGCTGTAGCCTGGCCCTTGTCATCATAGAGGACAAAGTGAATGCAGTAGGCTTCATTGGCATCAATATCGATGAAGCGAGGAACTCCTTGTCCCTTAACGAAAACGGTGTTTCGAATAGCCACAGCATCTAGATAAGTCTCTGAAAGTGTATCTCTTGTATGTTTGATAATCATAGGAATAGTGTAGCAAAGATTATAGTCTATCATCAAGCTTTTGATAGGTTTTATGCTTTAATTTTTCGGCCGTTTGCATCTTGGATAGGACGGTTATTTTCAAATCCAAGAGTTTGAGAGAATTTTTCCACCTGTTCCTTACTAACAGTTTCTTGGCTTTTGAAGACAATCCAGTTAACGCCTTTAGTAAAAGGCGATGTTGTCAATGAGCCTTCAAAGTTGTAATAGTCCTTGTTTTCAGGATAGAAATCATCAGGTGAGATAGCCTGAGATAAATCCGTTTCAGTATTGGCGGCTTGAGGCATTTTATCCCAGATTAATTGCAAGGCTTGGTTTTTGTCTCCATAGTCATAGAGAGCTGAGACAACTGTGATTTTTCCATTATCCGTCTTGTAGACGAAATGCCCTTCGAGAGGATAGGTTTTGCCATTTATTTCATTCTAAGCTGGTGCGTGAAAATGGAATTGTTGCAACTTGTAAACTTCCTTACTAATCGTTATGGTATTCTTTGGATTTTTAAAGCTGACTTCAATGGTGTGACCGTTGTTCTTAACATGGGCTTCTGATTCTTGATTATTAAGGTTTAGTTCTGGAAAATCAACGTCCTCAGCTCCGGTGATATTAATGGGAGATTGTTCCTTACCCGTCTTGCTGAGTTCATAATCTTTAGAAAGGTCACCCCAATGTTCAGGACCAGTTATACCCGTATATCCCATTGGACCTCTTGAGACTTAGAGGTTTTACTTTTAGTTTCAGACTGGCAGGATACGAGTAGGATGGTAGCTGCTATAAGAGACAATAATCCAATTAGCTTAAAACTTTTCTTATTCATCTTTTCTCCCTATAGGCTGTTATTTTTGTCATGACTGCTAGTTGACCTGTTATTTGTAAACTAGCAGTCAGACGGTGACAGGGTGATATTTCTCTAAGGTACTTCTGAAAGTGAAGTGTTTTGAGATACCAAACGAAAATGCTTTTATTTTATAGCTAATCCGAGAAAAAGTCAAATGTAAATTATAGTAGATTTAGAAAAATATAATGAAAGCTAGTTTTTGGCAAAAATAAAAGAACCCGCTATTGCGAGCTCTTTTATTGTTTTATCCCAAAGCATCGTCCGTTGAAAGAACTTCGTGGAAGACACGTTGTGTCAATTCAGTTTTTTGTTCTGGAGTGAGGTATTTAGTGTTTACACAGTATCCAGAGATACGTACGATAACATCTTCACCGCTCATGATCTTTTTGTAAACAGCTGACAAGTCCATAACGTTCAAGTTAAGATGTTGTCCACCGTTTTCGAAGTATCCGTCAAGGATAGTTACCAAGTTATCAACCTGTTCATCGAATGTTTTACCAAGGGCACGTGGAGAAACTTGAGTTGTAAGTGAGATACCATCTGCAGCGTATGAGAAGTCAAGGCTTGCAAGTGAGTTCAAGTTTTGCAACCAACCACCACGAGCTTTGTTAGATGGATTAGCACCTGGAGAGAAGAATTCAAGTTTAGAAAGGTTCACAGTACCATCTTCGTTAAGGTAAACACCTTTGTGGACCGGAGAGTTACCAGTTTGTTTAGAGTAAGCAACGTTAGAAGTGATTGTAAGAAGTGAAACTGTAGCTTCTGCATCTTTGTAGAGTTTGTGGCTACGAAGACGAGTAGTGTAAGCTTCAATCAACCATTCTGCCAATTCGTTTGAACGTGGGTCATCTTCACCCCAACGTGGGTATTCACCGATTGTTTCGTAGTCGTAGATGTAGCCATCTTCGTCACGGATTGTTTTAACTGTAGCGTATTTGATAGCTGCCAATGTATCAACAGTATTGGCAAAACCACAGATACCGAATCCCATGTTAGCACGTTGTTTAGTTGGCAAGAAGGCCATTTGGACAGCTTCGTAGTTGTACTTATCAGTCATGTAGTGGATGATGTTAAGGGCATCTACGTAAGTGTCAGTCAACCAGTCAAGAGATTTTTCTAAGTTAGCTTTAATAGTGTCAAAGTCAAGAACTTCATCACGGACTGGATCGATGTCAAATACTTTGTAGTCTTTATGAACATCGTCGTAACCACCGTTCAAACCAGTAAGAAGGGCTTTAAGAACGTTAACACGAGCACCAAAGTATTGGATGTTGTGACGTTGTTCTTCATTTTCTGGGTCAAGTGGTGATACACAACATGAGATACATGACATTTCACCATAACCGTCTTTAGCCATTGTTGTCACACCTTCGTATTGGATTGAAGAGTGTTTGTGTGACATTTTCATACAGTAGCGACGGAATGGATATGGCAATTTGTCAGTCCAGAGAACTGTCAAGTTTGGTTCTGGAGCGTTACCAATATTATCAAGTGTGTTCAAGAAACGGTAGTCCATTTTAGTAACACGGTGACGTCCGTCAGCACCCATACCAGCCATAGAAGTTGTGATGAATGTTGGGTCACCTGAGTAAAGTTCGTCGTAAGCTTTTGTACGTGCGAATTTTACAGTACGAAGTTTCAAGACAAAATCATCAACGAATTCTTGGATTTCTGATTCAGTGTAAGTACCACGAGCAAGGTCACGTTCTGAATATATGTCAAGGACGATTGGCACACGACCAAGTGAAGTAGCCGCACCATTGATAACACGACATACAGCCATAAAAGCAATGTTTGTCCATTGGATAGCTTCTTTAGTATCGAAGGCTGGACGACGAACATCTACACCGTAAAGGTCACCAAGGCGAACAACATCTTGAAGTGCTTGGTATTGAAGGTTAACTTCTTCACGAAGACGAATAGTTTCTTCGTTGATTTCTTCGATAGAGTTCCAGTCGTTTACTTTTTCTTGCATCAAGAAGTCAGCACCGTAAAGAGCAAGGCGAGCATAAACACCGATGATACGTCCACGAGAGTAAGCATCTGGAAGTCCAGTTACAGTGTGTGCGTGACGTGCACGACGGATATTTGATGTATAAGCACGGAAGATACCGTCATTTACTGTAGTTACATGTTTTGTAAAAATTTCGTGAACAGCTGGATCAGGTTCATAGCCATGTTCCTTGAGAGCTGTTTCTGCCATACGAATTCCGCCTTTTGGCATGAAATTCAATTTGAATAACTCATCATTTTGAATACCGTAGATTAGTTCGTCGTCTTTTGAAATATAGCCGGCAGGAATATCTGCAATTGATGTCGGACGAGTATCCATTGGGAAACGAGTTTCTTCGTAGTGAGCTTTAGTTTCTTCAATGATTTTTTTGATTTTAAGTGAGCGTTCAGTTGGTCCTGCAAGGAAGCTTTCATCACCATCATATGGTGTGTAGTTTGCTTGTACGAAGCGAGACACACTTGCTTTTTCTTTCCAGTCAGTTCCTTTAAAGCCTTCCCACGCTTTTTCAAAAACATCTGTGTTAGTTTTAACCGTTGCCATAGTTTGGATCTCCTATAGTACTTTCTAGAGAATGTAACAAAATCATCTGTTACATTCTCTAGAAGTATTATATCATACAGTAACCGCTTACATAACTTTAAAACTCCGTTTTTAGAGACATTCTTTTATAATACAGTTTTGAAAACAATAAATCTGTATTATAAATTTCTATTTTTTGATAGATTTTGGTATCATAAGGGGAGAATGCTTTGTAGTCCTAAAGTTTTATGTGAAAAGCTTTACAATGAGATAAATCTGAGAAAGGAGGCAGGGAGCCATGTTAGAGTTTCCTCTAATAAATGATACCAGTCGGAAAATCATCCATATTGACATGGACGCCTTTTTTGCTCAGGTTGAGATGAGGGATGACCCCAGTCTTAAGGAAAAGCCAGTTATTATCGGTCACGATCCTAGAAAAACAGGGGGACGTGGTGTGGTATCAACCTGTAATTACGAGGCTAGAAAATATGGTGTCCATTCAGCCATGTCTTCTAAGGAAGCCTATGAACGTTGTCCTAACGCTGTCTTTATCTCAGGAAATTATAGCCATTACCGAGAGGTAGGGATGCAAATTCGCGAGATTTTTAAACGCTATACCGACTTGGTTGAGCCTATGTCTATCGATGAAGCCTATCTTGATGTGACGATAAATAAGCTTGGTATCAAATCAGCGGTTAAGGTAGCCAAGTTTATCCAGTATGATATCTGGCAGGAACTCCATCTGACTTGTTCAGCAGGCGTTTCCTATAATAAATTTATCGCCAAACTCGCCTCTGATTTTCAAAAGCCTGCTGGTTTGACGGTGGTATTGCCAGAGGAAGCTCAGGACTTTTTGGAAAAGCTACCCATTGAAAAGTTTCATGGGGTAGGTAAAAAGTCAGTTGAACGTCTTCATGACATGGACATCTACACCGGTGCCGATCTTCTGAAAATTTCTGAGACAACCTTAATAGACCGCTTTGGACGTTTTGGCTTTGACCTCTTTCGCAAGGCTAGAGGCATTTCCAATAGCCCAGTAAAGCCTAATCGTGTCCGTAAATCTATCGGAAGTGAGCGAACCTATGGTAAGCTCCTGTATAATGAAGATGACATCAAGGCTGAGTTGACTAAAAATGCTAAACGGGTAGCGGAAAGCGCCCAGAAAGCTAAAAAAGTCGGTCGTATCATTGTCATCAAGGTTCGTTATTCGGACTTCTCAACCCTAACCAAACGTATGACCTTGGACAAATCAACCCAGGATTTTGACACCATCGATAGGATTTCTCATAGTATTTTTGATCAGCTGGAGGAAAATAGTAGTGGCGTTCGCCTGCTTGGTGTTACGCTGACAGGTTTGGAAGACCAAGAAGGTAGACAGTTAGACTTAGACGATTTGGCGTGATTCGTGATTATATAATAGTAGAGTTTTGACTTTTTGCGTTGCTAGTTGACCTTAAAGCATCATTAGACCTGTGCTATCTTAATTAGTAAGTAATAGAAATGAGATAATAAAAGTAATGAAAAAGTTTTTACGTATCTGGGCTTGATTTTAGCAACATGCTTGGTTCTTGTAGCCTGTGCTTCAAATAAGTCAGCTGAAAAGAAAAAACGAATCAACTTCGACATAACGTGTCAAGGCTAATACTAAGACACCAACTCAAGTGTTTTCAAAGTTTCTCAGGGTAAGCCGTAATATGATTGGCAAGATTCAGGACTATAAACTGAAGGAAGTGAAAGTCAAGAAAGATGAAGCAACAGTGACTTTTACTTCACTCTCTGTTAGTTTCCATGGTGCTGAAGCTGCTGTTCGTACTCTCCTTATGAGTCCCTATGGTATTAATATTGACAAGTTGAAGTACTGGAACCAATCTGATAAGAGTAATGATGAAAAGGGTAAGGGCAAAGATCTCACAACAAAGTTCCTTTAGTGTGAAAACTTTAACGGTGATTTAACGCAATTTAAGGATATTGATAAAGAATTGTTCTGTATACCTTTGACAGGTTCAGATAATTTGGAAAGGAACTTCAATTTATCGAAGATAATGGGGTCAACTGGACTATCTCTACAAAAAATTATAAAGAACTTGTCGAGGATCTGGTTGACCATGCTGAATCAGGAAATAAAGCCGTTTATGCTGAACGTATCCATAAGGATTTGTCAGACTATCAACCTGAACATAGTAGCGACTCAAGTAATAAGTTATCGGGTAAGGACAAGTAGTGTGGATAATAGATTATTTTTAGTTATTTTCTCTCTTAGGATTATATAGGAGTGATAAGATGATAGTATTTTACATGAATATTAGACAATCAATATAATATAATGTAGTAAGTTAAAGATGAAAAGAGTTGTTACTGGTATGGTAGCTTTTTTCTATCTTGTTATTTCTATCCTCACCCCTATAACCATTTTCTATCACCACTTAGGTTTTTATTATTAGACGAGTTGGGATAAATATGGTAAACTGTCATCACTTACTATTAATAAAAGTATTGAGGAATATAGATATGAAAAAATGGCTTGCAGGCATAGGGATTCTTGGTTTGTCGGTTTTGACTTTGGCAGCTTGTGGAAACAAAGGTGACAGTAAGGTATCTGGTGAAAAGCAGACGATTACTGTTGCGACTGACTCTGATACGGCACCTTTCACTTTTAAAAAAGGTGATGACTTCAAGGGTTATGATATTGATTTGGTAAAGGCTGTTTTTAAGGATTCAGACAAGTATGAGGTCAAGTTTGTAACGACGCCTTTTGATTCCATCTTGACAGGGGTGGATTCTGGACGTTATCAGATTGCAGCTAATGATTTTAACTACAATGAAGAGCGTGCACAGAAATATAGTTTTTCAGATCCAATTTCACGTTCTAACTATGCAATCATCAGTGCTGAGGGTACAAAGTATACTAGCCTAGACGATTTGTCTGGTAAGACAACAGAAGTGCTTCCTGGCACTAACTACGCTCAGTTGCTTGAAAACTGGAACCACGCCAATGCGGACAAGACACCAATTACAATCAATTACGCTTCTAGCTCGACGGGTCTTTCAACACGCGTTCAACACATTCAAGAAGGAAAAATTGATTTTATCCTTTATGATGCCATTTCGTCTGAGTACATTGTTAAAGATCAAGGCTATAAGTTGGCTGTAAACAAGCTTAAAGACGATATCGGTATGAAGACTGATGGTCTTGAATACCTTATTTTCTCAAAAAATAAGCAAGGTAAGGAACTCAAGACTTTTGTCAATAAACGTATCAAAGAGCTTAAGAAGGATGGAACCCTTGCCAAACTCAGTAAGGAATACTTCGGTGGCGATTACGTCAGTGATTTGAAATAAGACTGTTAAAAGTTGAGACTGCTGTCTCAGCTTTTTGACGTTAATAAAGCTGAATTATCAGTGATATGATTTCCTTATCACTTTGATAAGAAAAGACTATTTCACAGACTTTCTGAGTCGTGCTAAAATGAATATTATAAAATTTATGATAAGATATTTGAACGGTTAGCACTAGGCTAACCGACTTTTTTAGAAAGAAAGGGCGACATTGTGAAAAAGAGTATAGAAGCATTTAATCGGTCACCTTGGTATCTTCAAGTTATCCTTGGCTTGGTTGGTTTGGCAGTAGCTGTTGCTTTAGCCATTCCCTTATCATGGCTAGTGGAAATCCTTTGGGGCTATGTTTTGCAATTGGTTACAATTGTCTTCAAATGGATTTCATCTTGGATGCCAGCTGGTAAGCTCTTCTCATGGAAGGCTGTCTTCGATGCTGTCCCTAAGATTGTAGAACGCTTGCCTTTAACCTTGGGATTGACTATTGCAGGTGCCTTCTTCGGTTTGATTTTGGCCCTTGTCTTTGCGGTTGTTAAAATTAATCGAGTACGTATCCTTTATCCAATTCAAGCCGTTTTTGTGAGCTTCTTGCGTGGGACACCAATCCTTGTACAACTCATGTTGACTTACTATGGTATTCCACTCTTCCTTCGTTACTTGAATGGTGATTTCGGCTTAGATTGGAACATTAATGAGATTCCACCAGCTATCTTCGCTATTACAGCCTTTGCCTTTAATGAAGCAGCTTACATGAGTGAGACCATCCGTGCAGCGATTCAGGCCGTTGACGCTGGGGAAATCGAAGCTGCCCGTTCTCTTGGGATGACATCAGCACAAGTTTACCGTCGTGTCATCATTCCAAATGCGGCAGTTATTGCGACACCAAGTTTGATTAACAGTTTGATTGGTTTGACTAAGGGAACATCACTTGCCTTCAGTGCAGGTATCGTTGAAATGTATGCGCAAGCTCAAATCTTAGGTGGTGCTGACTACCGTTACTTTGAACGTTATATCTCAGTAGCTCTTGTATACTGGGCAATCTCAATCTTGATTGAGTACATTGGTCGTTCAGTTGAAAATCACATGGCCATTAAGGCTCCTGAAGCGACTGACATTTCTGGCATTGGAGGTGACCGCTAATGATTAGTATCAAAAATTTGACCAAGGAATTTTCAGGACAAAAGGTTCTCGATGGCATCGATATTGACATTGAAAAAGGTGAAGTTGTGGCTCTTGTTGGTGCCTCTGGTGCAGGGAAGTCGACTATCCTTCGTTGCTTGAACTATTTGGAACAACCTGATTCTGGTACTATTGCCATTGATGATTTCAAGGTGGATTTTGGAACAATTACCAAGGAGCAAATCCTTACCCTTCGCCGTAAGTTGGCCATGGTGTTCCAACAGTTTAACCTCTTTGAACGTCGTACAGCCTTGGATAATGTTAAGGAAGGTCTCAAGATTGTTAAGAAACTTTCTGACGACGAAGCTACCAAGATTGCTAAAGAAGAGCTCGCTAAGGTTGGGCTTTCTAATCGTGAAAATTACTACCCACGTCACTTGTCGGGTGGTCAAAAGCAACGTGTGGCTTTGGCTCGTGCCCTTGCAATGAGGCCTGATGTGCTCTTGCTTGACGAACCAACATCTGCCCTTGACCCTGAGTTGGTTGGTGAGGTTGAAAAATCAATCGTAGATGCGGCTAAATCAGGTCAAACCATGATTTTGGTCAGTCACGACATGAACTTTATTTATCAAGTGGCTGACAAGGTGCTTTTCCTTGAAAAAGGTCATATCCTTGAACAAGGAACACCTGATGAAATCTTTAACCATCCAAAAGAAGAGCGAACAAAAGAATTCTTCGCTTCTTATTCAAAACAATATCTTTAAGATGGGATTTTTGTTACAATAGAAAAGGTGATGGGATAGGACTACATTTCTAGTTCATAGTCAAAGTCCCACAAGGATGATTAGGAACTTTTGAATACTTCAAAGGCGACTAAGGAGTCTACTCGGTGACTGCCTTCTGTAGTTATTATTAATCGGATTCAGAGGTTGGAGAATGTTGTCTCAGCCTTTTCTATTTTTCACTTTAGGATGATTTATGTTATTAAATATTTTTAAATTTTATCTCTTAGGCCTTGTGATTGCTTTCTTTGTTTGTTTGGTTATTGGTGTCTTTTGGCTTGGATGGCGTGCCCTACGTCATTTAGACAAAACCGTTAAGGAGCGTCAGGGTGCCCTCTATGATGCTATTATGATATCGATGGTTTCGATCCCAGTATTGGCATTTGCTTTTATGGCGATTCTTATCGTACTTAATGCATAATGCTAGCTTTGTTGGCACATTAGGTGTAAGATATCTCTACAAGAAAATCATATAAGGAGTTACTCATGTACGATACAATTGTTATTGGAGCTGGTCCTGCGGGGATGACTGCAGCACTTTATGCAGCTCGTGCCAACCTTAAAGTGGCAACTTTGGAGCAAGGTGCTCCTGGTGGACAGATGAATAACACATCTGATATTGAAAATTATCCTGGTTTTGAAAGTATTTCTGGTCCAGAACTGTCCATGAAGATGTTTGAACCCTTGGAAAAATTGGGTGTTGAAAATCTTTATGGTATCGTGTCTGGTATCGAAGACAGGGGCAATTATAAAGTTGTCAAAACTGGTGACGAGGAGTACCAAACCAAGACAGTTATCATTGCGACGGGTGCTAAACACCGCCACATTGGTGTTGCTGGTGAAGAAGAGTACAACAGCCGTGGTGTCTCTTATTGTGCTGTATGTGATGGTGCCTTCTTCCGCAATCAAGACCTCTTGGTTGTTGGTGGTGGAGACTCTGCTGTTGAAGAAGGAATTTATTTGACACGCTTTGCCAATAGCGTGACCATTGTTCACCGTCGTGACGAATTGCGTGCCCAAAAAGTCCTTCAAGCCCGTGCCTTCACCAATGAAAAGGTCAAGTTTATCTGGGATTCCGTTGTTGAAGAAATCAAGGGTGATGACATCAAGGTTCGCAGTGTTGATATCAAGAATGTCAAAACTGGTGAGGTGACTAACCACGAATTTGGCGGTGTCTTTGTTTATGTCGGACTTGATCCTGTTTCAGATTACTTGACAGGCCTCGACATCACTGACCAAAATGGTTGGGTAATCACAGATGACAAGATGGCGACAAGTGTTCCAGGTATCTTTGCCATTGGTGATGTGCGTCAGAAAGATCTTCGCCAAATTACCACAGCCGTAGGGGAAGGTGCCATAGCCGGTATCGAAGCTTATAACTACGTGACTGCACTTGGTGATAAGTAACATAAATGGAAATTCGGGAGAATTTCGAGTTTTTTGTGTTTGTGTGATGATCTTTAGCTAGTCTAGCCTCCTTTGGAGTAACATCTATGTGTAGTTTTTTGTTATAATAGAGAAGTCTTACTAAAAGTCAGTAAAAACGAGGTGACCGACTTGCGTGTTGTAGCAGGTGATTTTGGCGGGCGTCCGCTTAAAACGTTAGAAGGCAAAACGACTCGTCCAACAACGGACAAGGTCAAGGGTGCCATTTTCAATATGATTGGTCCTTTCTTTGATGGAGGACGTGTTTTGGATCTTTTTTCTGGGAGTGGTAGTTTAGCTATTGAGGCTATTAGCCGTGGCATGTCGTCTGCTGTCCTCGTGGAAAAGGATCGTCGAGCACAGGCTGTTATTCAGGAAAATATCAAGATGACCAAGAGTGAGGAACAGTTCCAGCTTTTGAAGATGGATGCGGCGCGTGCATTGACACAATTGACAGGTCAGTTTGACTTGGTGCTCTTAGATCCGCC
This sequence comes from Streptococcus thermophilus, assembly GCF_010120595.1. Lineage (NCBI taxonomy): Bacteria > Bacillati > Bacillota > Bacilli > Lactobacillales > Streptococcaceae > Streptococcus > Streptococcus thermophilus. The sequence continues at coordinate 2,074,071 of NZ_CP038020.1, read as the reverse complement.
TTATGCGAAAGAGCAGATTGTGGCCAATATTACTCAGTTAGAGGAGCAGGGGCTCTTGTCTGAAGAGGTGATGTTGGTTTGTGAGACTGATAAGGATGTGGACTTGCCTGAAGAAGTTTCAAACTTTGGGATTTGGAAGCAGAAAACCTATGGTATCAGTAAGGTGACCGTTTACGTGCGTTAGCCTTTGGTAGGGAAATTGTAGAAAGGAAATGCTATGACCAAGATTGCTATGTTTACGGGGTCTTTTGATCCGATTACAAATGGGCATATGGATATTATTGTCAGAGCCAGCAAACTCTTTGACGAGCTCTATATAGGACTTTTTTATAATAAAAATAAGCAGGGCTTCTGGGATGTTGTGACTCGCAAGCGTATCTTGGATGAGGTTGTGGCAGATTTTCCTAATGTCAAGGTCATAACGGCCCACGATAGTCTGGCTGTAGATGTCGCCAGAGATCTTGGTGTAACTTATCTGGTTCGAGGCCTACGCAATGCGACAGACTTTGACTATGAGGCTAATATGGACTATTTCAATAAAGGTTTGGCGCCAGAACTTGAAACGGTTTATTTGATTGCTAGTCATGAGGTGACACCGGTGTCTTCAAGTCGTGTGCGTGAGTTGATTTATTTTGAGGGGGACATTAGCTCCTATGTTCCGCAAGCAGTTGTTAAGCAAGTGGAGGCCAAGCGTGGCAAACAAGACAAAATCTAAATCGCTATTAGAGAAAATGTGGCGTATTAAGTGGCGGTTATTAAGTATTTTTACGGTACTTTTCCTCCTTTTTGCCCTCTTTTTCCCGCTCAATAATTACTATGTGGAGCTTCCGGGTGGTGCTTTTGATACCAAGGAAGTCTTGACAGTGAATAAGAAAGCTGATGATTCTAAGGGCTCCTATAATTTTGTGGCGGTGGCTCAAACCAAGGCGACTTTGGCCTTGATGCTCTATGCTCAGTTTAATGATTTTGCAAAGCTTCAAACGGCTGAAGAGGCAACTGGAAATTACTCTGATGAAGATTTCATGCGCATCAACCAATTTTACATGGAGACTTCTCAAAACCAAGCGGTTTATCAGGGCTTGACTCTGGCTGGTAAGGAGGTTAGTTTGGAGTATATGGGTGTCTATGTGCTTCAGGTTGCTGATGATTCTAGCTTCAAGGGTGTCCTCAATATTGCTGATACGGTGACGGCTGTTAATGGTAAGACCTTTGATAATTCTACTGACATGATTAAATACGTTCAAGGACTTAAGCTGGGTTCAAAGGTCAAGGTCACTTATATGAGAGATGGCAAAGAAAAGACTGCTACTGGTAAGATTATTAAGATTGCCAATGGCAAAAATGGTATTGGTATCGGCCTAACGGACCATACTGAGATCAAGAGTCCTGAGAATGTTAAGTTTAAACTGGATGGTGTCGGTGGGCCAAGTGCTGGTCTTATGTTTACCTTGGCTATTTACGATCAGGTGTCTGGTCAAGACCTCAAGGCTGGCCGCAAGATTGCTGGTACAGGAACTATTGAAAAAGATGGGGCTGTCGGTGATATCGGTGGGGCCTATCTCAAGGTGAAATCTGCGGCTGATAGTGGCGCAGACATTTTCTTCGTGCCAAATAATCTAGTAACTAAGGAAATGAAAAAGGCTGATCCGGATGCCAAGACTAATTATCAAGAGGCCAAGGAAGCTGCCGAGAAACTGGGGACCAAGATGAAAATCGTCCCTGTTAAAACAGCTCAAGAAGCCATTGATTTTTTGAAAAAGACTAAATGAGAAGTGAGAGTAGGACAGACAGAAATCTATGATTTTGTCTCTGTCTTACTCTCTTTTTTAGACTAAAGTGTTATAATAGTCTGTATGAAAAAACGTTATAGAACAGTAAATGATTACTATCGCGAGATTTTTGGCGAAAAGATTTTCAAACTTCCTATAGATGCGGGCTTTGATTGTCCCAACCGTGATGGAACAGTGGCTCACGGTGGCTGTACCTTTTGTACAGTATCGGGGTCTGGGGACGCTATTGTAGCTCCTGAGGCACCGATTCGTGAGCAGTTTTACCATGAGATTGACTTTATGCACCGCAAGTGGCCAGAAGTTCATAAATATCTGGTTTATTTTCAAAACTTTACGAATACTCACGCACCACTTGAGGTTATCAAGGATCGCTACGAACAGGCTATCAATGAGCCTGGTGTTGTTGGGATCAATATCGGTACTCGCCCTGACTGTTTGCCAGACGATGTGATTGATTATCTGGCAGAACTCACAGACCGCATGCACGTAACGGTTGAACTTGGACTGCAGACGACTTATGAAGAAACGTCAGAGCTCATAAACCGAGCACACAGCTATGAACTCTATGTGGAGACGGTGAAGCGCTTGCGTGAGCGTGCGCCCAAGGCTGAAATTGTATCACACCTAATTAATGGGTTACCGGGGGAAACTCATGAGATGATGGTGGAGAATGTTCGCCGTTGTGTGACTGATAATGACATTCAGGGGATTAAACTCCATCTCCTCCACCTGATGACTAATACGCGTATGCAAAGAGACTACCACGAAGGGGGTCTTAAATTGCTGAGTCAGGAAGAGTATGTGTCAATCATCTGTGACCAGTTGGAAATCATCCCTAAGGATATCGTCATTCATCGGATTACTGGTGATGCACCGCGAGATATGCTGATTGGACCTATGTGGAGTCTCAACAAGTGGGAAGTCCTTAATGCCATTGACAAAGAGATGGAACGTCGTGACTCATGGCAAGGGTGTAAAGAGTCGTTAGCAAGAAGGAGGAAAAAGCATGATTAAACGTCCCATTCATATGTCTCATGACTTTCTAGCAGAAGTGCTGGACGATGAGAGTATAGTTGTCGATGCGACCATGGGAAATGGTAATGACACAGCCTTTCTGGCTAGACTTTCCAAGAAGGTCTATGCTTTTGACGTGCAGGAGCAGGCGCTTGGAAAGACCAGTCAACGCTTGTCAGACTTGGGAATTGAAAATACGGAACTCATTTTAGATGGTCATGAAAATCTGGACCATTATGTTAGGGAGCCTATTCGAGCAGCTATTTTCAATTTAGGCTATCTACCATCTGCAGACAAGAGTGTCATCACCAAACCTCACACGACCCTTGAAGCTATTGAGAAGATTCTTGACCGCTTAGAGGTGGGTGGTCGCCTAGCTATTATGATTTACTACGGTCATGATGGTGGTGATATGGAGAAGGATGCTGTTCTTGAGTATGTGATTGGTTTAGACCAGCGTGTTTTTACAGCCATGCTGTATCAACCTATCAATCAAATTAATACCCCGCCATTTTTGGTGATGTTGGAGAAATTACAATGATTACAGATATTAAAGAAAAACTTGCAGATATGCAGGCCAAATATATAGACAAGCAGAGTGCTGAAGATAACTTAAAAACGGTTTACAATTGCAAAACGACGAAAATCAAGAAGAAACTAGCCAGTCTTGAGGTTGAACGTTGCCATAAACTTTTAGCTAAGGAAGACGTGACTGCCATTGATAAAAAAATTCGCAAGCAAAAAGAACTATTTTCTAACTGTTGTCATAAGGAAGGTTAAGAGAAACTATGCATTTATCATTAGCTTTGCTTGTTCTTCTGCTTAGCTTAATCTTATCGAACGTTATCAACCGCATTTTTCCACGACTTCCCCTACCTTTGATTCAAATTATTTTTGGAGTGGGTATTGGTTTTCTTCTTAAGGGGGAAGTTTTTGAGCTTGAAACGGAACTTTTTCTAGCGTTTATTATTGCTCCCTTGCTTTTTCGTGAGGGCGAAGAGAGTGACATTACCAGTATTCTACGTAACTGGAAGCTCATTCTGTTTTTGATTTTTCCAGTCATCTTCGTCTCTACGCTAGGAATCGGCTATCTTGCTAAGGCCGTCTTGCCTGCTTCGGTGCCCTTGTCTGCCTGTCTAGCCCTCGGTGCCGCTCTTGGTCCAACGGATTTTGTTGCCTATTCCGCTATCTCCAAACGCTTCAGTTTTCCAAAGTGGATTAGCTATATTCTGCAGGGAGAGGGTTTGCTAAATGATGCCTCTGGCTTGGTCGCCTTTCGGGTAGCAGTAACGGCTTTGACAACGGGATCCTTCTCCCTCCTGGACGCGAGCTGGAATTTGGTTATCTCTGTAATTGGTGGTTTTTTGGTTGGCTTGATTACAGCTCTATTGAATCGTCTTTTTTTGACCATTTTAGATAATATGGATGCAGCAGATGTCACAGGTGCACTCTTACTAGAGTTAGTGCTACCGATTTCCTCTTACTTTGTAGCTGAGGAAATACATGTCTCTGGAATTATTGCTGTTGTTGTAGCAGGGATTTCGCTTGCTAGCCGTTTCAAAAAAATCACCGTATTTGATGCCAAATTGGATAGTGTCTCCCATACGATTTGGGGAACCATTACCTTTGTTCTTAATGGTATGGTCTTTTTCCTTCTGGGGACGGAACTGCCAACCTTAGCAACCCCAGTACTGTCTAGCAGTACTTATGATACGCTTTGGATGCTTCTTGCCATAGTCTTGTTAACAGCGATCATGTTTGGAATTCGTTTTGTCATGATTAGTGCAGTGCTTGCCCAAAGAGCTTGGCGGACCAAACGGTCACTGAAAAAAATATGGAAGGTTGCTACGATTTTGACTTTTTCTGGCGTAAAAGGAACGGTTTCGATTGCAACAATCCTTTTACTTCCGGTTGCTAATATGACTGCGCTAGAACACAGTCTCTTGACCTTTACAGTAGCGGGTGTTACACTATTGAGCTTCTTGATAGGTATTTTAATTCTACCTAGGTTAGCTACCGGACCAGCACATACGACCAACCATTACATGCAGATTGCTATTCTTAATGATGTGGTAAGAGAGCTAGAAAAAGACCTGAAGCAGTCTGCAAATCAAGGAGCTGTTTATGCTACCATTGACAACTATAACCAACGTTTGGAAGATTTAATCTTGGAGCAGGAATCAAATGATATCAAGGAAGAGTTAGCTAATATCCGTATCATGATTATGGAAATCGAGAGTGAGGGTTTGGAATATGCCTACAAGAAGGGGAAGATTTCAGAACTCGAATACAATCTATACCAACGTTATATCAAAGGCTTGGAGCGCCGTATCAACCGTGGTTTTGTTTCTAGTCTCTCTTATGCCTCTGCTGTTTTCGTTCTTGGTCTTCGTAGAATTTTGCACCTAGCTTTTACCTTCAAGTTTCGATTTGAACAAGAGGAGAATAGGCAAGGTCCTCGATTGACCGAGGAAAATCGTGATCATATGACTGAGCTTTATTTAACAAATACTGAGCAGGTTTTGGAAGCCTTGAGTAATCTGGAAGGTGTCTATAATTCAGATCTTTTGTCTTATTTGAAACGCAGTCGGATTCGAGAGGCTGAAATTATTCAATCTGGAGCCTTTGTCGAGCGGGTTATCACTCACTTAAATCCAGACTATGTTGACGAAATGTTGCGAGGCTATTTTTTGGAACGTAAGATTATCATCGAATATGAACAAGCTGGGCGTATTTCTAGTCGTTATGCCAGACAGCTTCGTAAGGAAGTCAATACTTTGGAGAACTATTCTCTCAAAGAAACAAGCAATACTTTGATATATGATATGATCAATCTAGCCCGAAGGGGAGCTTAAGAAAGAATTTAGAGTAGAAAAAGAAGCTAAGTTATTAATTTGGCTTCTTTTAATGTTTGCTTTTTTAATTATCGTGGTCAGGAAAGAGATAGCCCAATCCTAGGCCTACTAGGATACCGGAAACAATCAGAGTTTCGGTAGGAATAGGGAATAGGGAGTAGGTCATAGATTGCATTAGCAATCATCAGCCCAATCAAGGCACTAATGAGGCTAGACTTATAATCTTTTTTCATGAAATTCTCAATTGTAAAGAAGATTAACAAGACAACTGGAAAGAGCGGCCATCGGACAATATCATATGTCTATGTGGTTAATCTTAGAATTTATTCGGTCAAAAAAGAACTGTTTTGTTATCGAATCGGTAAAAGTCAAAAGATTTCCTCACACAGTAAAACCTCTGACAAAATCTGTTTATATATAGTCGCTGCACAATTTATTTTATTCAAGAACGTCTATAGAACACCTTGTCCTTCCAGCCTTAATTTTGTATAGCGTATCTCAAATAAAAAAGAAGTAATGATGAAAGAACAAATTCCCCCAGACTTATAGTCTAGGGGACTTGTTTCTTTAATGTTGTTCGTAAATTAGCCCTAAATCAAGCTACTTTATGACTGATCTCTATAAAAGAGGGTTAATGTAAAAACGATGGTCGTCAATTGGAATAATTTGAACAGGATTTTGATAGAAGTCAGCTAAGACTTCTGGTGTGATGACATCATTTTTGGATCCTTGTGATACGATTTTTCCTTGACGGAGTAGGAGAATATGGTCCATGTTTTCAGTGATTTCCTCAGCGTGGTGAGTGACGTAAAGAACCAGTGGAGCATGAGGAAGTGAGGTGATACGATCAATCTGACGCAAGAGTTTTTCACGAGCAAATAGGTCCAAGCCAACAGTCGCTTCATCAAGAATAATGATGTCAGGATCTTCCATGAGACTGCGAGCAATCAAACAAATTTGTTTTTCTCCTTGAGAGAGGCCATGGTATTTACGACCTATCAAATCCCCAGCACCAAGTGAGGTCAGCATGTCCTTGGCTTCTTGCAACTCCTTATCCCCATATGCCCTGTAGAGGATTGAGCTCTTGTATTTACCAGTAAGGACGATTTTTTCTGCAGTCATATGCTTAGGCAGACGCTCAGTGATGAAGAAACTGACAATACCGATATGTTTGCGAAGACCCGTGATGTCTCCATTACCAAAGGTATAGCCAAGTATTTCAGCATGACCTTCGGAAGGAAAGAACTCAGCTGTCAATAAGCGTAGAAGTGTTGATTTTCCTGCACCATTAAGTCCAAGGATAGCCCAGGTCTGGCCTTTTTCAACTGACCAGTTAAGATTGGACAAGAGTGTTTTTCCTTGGCGAGCCAAGCTGACATTTTCTAAGCGTATAAGTGACATAAGTCTCTCCTTCGATGATAAATTACTCTAATTATAGCATAAAATAGAAACCTATATTGGAAAATTGTGATATAATGAAAGTCAGATTTTTTTTTAGAGGAGAAGAAAAAATGGAAGACTCTAGCGGTCAGTCCTTATTATTTCAATTTATTTTATTACTAATTTTAACCTTACTTTCGGCCTTTTTCTCAGCGTCTGAGATGGCTTTAGTATCACTAAACCGTTCACGTGTGGAACAAAAGGCTGAAGAAGGCGACAAGAAATTTATTCGCCTGCTCAAGGTTCTTGAAAATCCCAATAACTTCTTATCAACTATTCAGGTTGGTATTACTTTTATCGGTCTTTTGCAAGGGGCTAGTCTCTCTGCTTCCCTAGGAGCAGTTATAGCGACCTGGTTTGGTAACGTAGCTTGGGCTAAAACAGCAGGTAGCGTGGTATCTTTGGTGGTCTTGACTTACATTTCTATCGTTTTTGGTGAGCTTTATCCTAAGCGTATTGCCATGAACCTAAAGGAAAATCTGGCCATCTACTCAGCACCTGTCATTATTGTAACTGGTAAGATTGTCAGTCCCTTTGTATGGATTCTTTCGGCATCAACCAACCTCTTGTCTCGTTTGACACCTATGACTTTTGATGATGCGGATGAGCCGATGACACGTGATGAGATTGAGTACATGTTGACCAAGAGTGAGGATACACTTGAAGCTGAAGAAATCGAAATGCTTCAAGGTATCTTTTCTCTTGATGAATTAATGGCGCGTGAAGTCATGGTTCCTCGTACAGATGCCTTCATGATAGATATTGAAGACGATACTCAGGAAAATATCCAAGCCATTCTAAAGCAAAGCTTCTCTCGTATCCCTGTCTACGAAGATAATAAGGATAAGATTATCGGTGTAATCCATACCAAAAACCTCCTTAAAGCGGCTTATGAGCTCGGTTTTGAGAATGTTAATCTTCGCCGTATCATGAATGAGCCCCTCTTTGTTCCAGAAACAATTTTCGTTGACGACCTCTTGGCAGCCTTTCGTAACACCAATAATCAAATGGCTATCTTACTTGATGAATATGGTGGTGTGGCTGGTCTGGTGACCTTCGAGGATCTTTTGGAAGAAATCGTCGGTGAAATTGATGACGAAACAGATAAAGCTAGTGTGGAAGTTCGTGAAATAGGAGAGAATACCTATATTGTTGAAGGATCTATGACTCTTAATGACTTCAATGAACACTTTGACACAGAGCTTGAAAGTGATGATGTTGACACTATCGCAGGCTATTATTTGACTGGTGTAGGAGCAATTCCCACTCAAGAAGTCAAGGAACATTACGAAGTTATCAACAAGGACAAACGTCTTGAATTTATTAACGATAAGGTTAAGGATGGTCGCGTAACCAAACTTAAGGTAATCATCACAGCTGCTCCAGAAGAAGCAGGAGAATAGAATTCACCAGCTTTAGATTAAAAAAGACTAGAGCTAAAAAGTAAGATAATGATAATTGAGCGCCTTCTTTCCTTTGGATTGAAAGTGCTTTTTATTATCTTTTTGATAAATATTTTTTAATATATAATTAGATTAAAAATATATGATAACCTCTATGCTATGCTTTATTATAAAAATAAAACATCTAGTTATTATTGACCTACGACATTTTTTTGAAGTAATTTAAACGGGTTTTGAAATTATGGTAGACTAAGAATAAAAATAAATAATATTTTGATTAAAACGCCTTTCTATTACTTTTTATGACAGAATATAAATTAACTGATAAATGATAAAGGAGAATCTTAATAGCTTCTAAAAAATCTCTATATTCTATACATAGTAGCTTACTTTTACTCACCCTTACTCTAGGAGACTTTTTACCAGTAACTTCTTTTGCAGATGCCGGCATTGCGACAAATGATACTGTTCTTATGCAGCCAAAAACTGATACAGATACAAATACAAGTGAGGACCCTCAATCACCTGAAGTTCCTTCAGTCAACGTTAATGGTTGACCTGTTGCTATTGTAACACCAGCAGCACCAGCTATAACGGCACCTGGTCAAACAATCCTTTCTAAACAAAATAGTCAGCTTGTTGTTGCCAATAATGACGGTACAACAAGTCTTGTTGTTCCATAAGTACAGGATTCAAAGTGAATGCTGACGGTACATTGACTGGTAAAGTATCAACTGTAATATTGACGCTTATAGGAACATTCTTCCATGTTCTTGCAGTTTTATTGGTATTCAAGAAACGTGCCTAATAGTATAGATAATAAAAAACCGGAAGAATCCAGTTTTTCCCTTTCTTCTTCTGGTATAGTATAGTTATATAGTAATTTTAGATGTATTATAGTATAACTTTTATCTTAAATTAGATAGACATGGAGCATGTTTCTGATAAAAGAGGTATAATGAAAACATGTAAAAAGCGTTTACAAGGAGGCTGCCATGGTAGAAATTAATTACAGTCAGGTGACTGGACTTGTTCATTCAACTGAAAGTTTTGGATCCGTAGATGGTCCGGGAATCCGTTTTATTGTTTTTATGCAAGGCTGTAAGATGCGTTGCCAATATTGCCATAACCCAGACACGTGGGCAATGGAGTCAAATAAGGCTGTTGAGCGTACTGTCGAGGATGTTTTAGAAGAAGCTCTTCGTTTCCGTCATTTTTGGGGTAAACAGGGTGGTATCACCGTATCTGGTGGTGAGGCCATGCTTCAGATTGATTTTGTCACAGCCCTTTTTACGGAGGCTAAAAAGTTAGGTATTCATTGTACGCTTGATACCTGTGGATCTGCTTACCGTAATACTCCTGAATATCATGAAGTTATTGACAAACTCTTGGCTGTTACTGATTTGGTTCTACTTGACATTAAAGAGATTGACCCAGAGCAACATAAGTTTGTAACTCGCCAGCCTAATACGAATATCTTGGAATTTGCTAAATACTTGTCTGATAAACAAGTACCAGTCTGGATTCGTCATGTTTTGGTACCAGGTTTTACTGACTTTGATGAGCATCTGGTTGAATTGGGTGAATTTGTGAAGACCTTGAAAAATATCGATAAATTTGAAATTCTTCCATATCATACGATGGGGGAATTCAAGTGGCGTGAACTTGGCATCCCTTATCCATTGGAAGGTGTCAAACCACCAACTGCAGATCGTGTTAAAAATGCTAAGGCTCTTATGCATACGGAAACTTATCAAGAGTATAAGAATCGTATCGGGGTTAAAACCTTGGATTAAAGAATGAGCTCTCAACAAGAGCTTTTTTATTTTGTTTCTCTTTAGGAAGCAATAAAAAGCAGGTAATTATGTTTCGTATTTTAAAAATTGATGATGACTTTGTTTACCTTAGTCATCCCGATGGGCGCTTGAAAAAATAGATTGTACTCTTTTTGATTTTGATATAAATTTAGGGGATCGTGTTGAGGTCTATCAAGATGGAGAGTTGACAGTGGTTACTCCGGCGGAAGTTCAAATGGACTTGAGCCTTGAGGGAGATAAATCTGTTAAGTCTCATCTCTTACAAGGAATCTTAGATCTTTTCCTTGAGACCCTCAATATTTACAACAATCATTTGGGTGACTTGAAGAAGATTTCCACACAATTATTGATAACGCTTTTCATGGCTTGGAGCTTGTTGGGAGTTATTCTGGTTGAGCTTCTTCTCTTTGTGGAGTCAGTCATTGTGTTTGTATGGAGACTTTTGGTTCGACTTGTCAAATTAATGCGAATTAAAGATAATACTAAGGTCTTGATTGATGAGACGCAAAAACGCCATGCTAAGCGTGAACGTCAGAAAGCTCAAAGACGTGAGCAAGAAAGACGACGTCAAGAAGAGCAAGAAGAACGTGAGTATCTTCGTGAAACAAAACGTCAAAAGGAACTGATGATTGTTGAAGCAAGCCTTAGTCAGGAAGCAGAACGCGAGAGCCTTTCAACTAGTCTTGCTTTGGAGCAAGCAAGTGCCTCTAGTCAATCTGCTAGCGAAGCCTTGGTAGAAGAAAGCCAAGCAACTTCAGAGTCAGAAGCTGTGTCTGAATCAGCAACGTCTGAAAAATAGAACAAGAAAAAGAACCGAGATTAACAACTCAGTTCTTTTTATATGATAAATCACAAGAATAAGTGCAACATTTACTCGAACTCATCCTCTAGAGATTCACAAACAGTTCTGTAAGCTAAACATTTTCGTGGTCGATGATTGATATCATCTAAGGCCTTGTTCAAAACCTTATCAGAGATAGTAGCTAAATCTGTTTTCTTTGGGAAATATCCTCTTAGTAAGCCATTTGCGTTCTCATTGCTTCCTCTCTACCAGAGGATAGCATGCAAACTCTTTTCCCCTGTCTGAAGTGAAAGTTATAAGAGTCTCTTTTGGAAATAGCCTACAAAGTTGTTCGATGGCTGAAAATATGGCTTTGGTTGTTCTATCTGGTATCTTGGAAGCTAAGTAAAAACGTGTTTTTCGCTCTAGAAAGGCCACTAAACACCCCTTGTTTTTGCCTCTGGAAGACACCACAGTATCAAGCCTCCCAGTGACCAAAGGTCTCACGATTCCTGACCTCCTTAGGACGTTTGGCAATTGGCGTACCAATTCTAAATCTTCCACCTGTTTCTTTGGGTTGTCGACTGTTTCCTTTCCGACGAAGGACGCTCAAATCCAGATCAATCAAACCAGTATAGAGCCAGTTATAGATGGTTTTATAGGTTTCTATCTTTATTCAGTCGGTTATGGTAAGCTGGGAGTAGCTTATAGTTTTTCCTCGGGTTCTGTTTGTTTCGTTACTTACAGTTTACACCAATGAAACGCTATGAGTTTTTTGTTGCACTATATTTTACAATCTATTATATGAGAAAAGCACCGTAGGTGCTTGTGAGAGGTGACTATAGCGTTTTTTCAGAATCACGAACAACGAGCAAGTCAACTTTTGCGTGACGGAGAATGTACTCAGAAGATGAACCGATAAGCAAACGCTCAAAAGTATTGAGACCAGTGGCACCAATCATAATAAGGTCAACATTTTCCTTATCAGGGATATCAACAGCCAAAAGGCTCTTAGGATTACCGAACTCAATAACTTTGCGAATCTTAGTTAAACCAGCTTCTCTGGCTTGACGTTCATAGTTAGCCAATACAGCTTTAGCCTCGTCTTCTAGTTTTTCATAGATATAAGAGTCGAAAGTCATAATGCTTTGAAGGGCGCGTGTATCGATAACGTGTACTAAAAGTAACTGTGCGTTATTACGTTTTGCAACGTGCACACCTTTGAGAAAGGCCAGCTCTGATTCGTGAGAACCGTCGATGGCTACCATAATATGTTTATATTGTTGAGACATAAGCTCTACCTCCTATCTTTAGTTTTATTATACTCCTTTAATCTTGAAAATGAAAATGTTGTTATGGGTTTTCTGAAATCTTTTTTGACTGCTTACTTTACGATACTATCAGTAATGGGAAGAGTTTGACCTTATCTAAAAATTGAATATTGTCTGAAAAAGAGGTATAATACAATCTGTTATTAGCTTCGTAAGAAACGAGATAATCAATGAGGAAGATAAATCTTCAGAAATGATGCCAAACGGCTAGGTCTAAGATGGTGTCAATGAAAGTAAAAATCCCCATCAGGTGTTGAATTTTCTTATTTTCTACTAGATGTATCTGCTTTAGTATCTTTTGAAAGGATTTACCTATGAAAACATTTGATAAATCATCAAAGTTGGAACACGTTGCCTATGATATTCGTGGTCCAGTTTTGGATGAGGCCAACCGTATGATTGCCAAAGGTGAAAAAATTCTCCGTCTGAACACAGGAAATCCTGCGGAATTTGGTTTTACAGCACCAGATGAAGTCATTCGTGACTTAATTATGAATGTTCGTAACAGTGAGGGGTATTCAGATAGTAAGGGGATTTTCTCAGCTCGTAAGGCTATTATGCAGTATTGCCAGCTTAAGGGTTTCCCAAATGTAGACATCGATGATATCTATATTGGTAACGGTGTGTCAGAGATGATTCCCATGTCTATGCAGGCCTTGCTTGATGATGGTGATGAAGTCTTGGTTCCAATGCCAGACTATCCTCTTTGGACAGCCTGTGTCAGTCTAGCTGGCGGTAACGCTGTTCACTATGTCTGTGATGAAAAATCTAACTGGTATCCAGACATTGATGATATCAAATCAAAGATTACATCAAATACTAAGGCTATTGTTATTATCAATCCGAATAACCCGACAGGTGCTCTTTACCCTAAAGATGTTCTTGAACAGATTGTCGATATTGCACGCCAAAATGATTTGATTATCTTTGCGGATGAGATTTATGACCGCTTGGTTATGGATGGTAAGAAGCACATTGCTATTGCAAGTCTTGCACCAGACGTTTTCTGTGTATCTATGAATGGTCTTTCTAAATCTCACCGTATTTGTGGTTTCCGTGTAGGTTGGATGGTTCTTTCTGGGCCTAAGAAGAATGTTCGGGGCTATATTGAAGGGCTTGATATGTTGTCCAATATGCGCCTTTGCTCTAATGTGCTCTCTCAACACGTAATTCAGACCTCACTTGGGGGCTACCAATCTGTTGATGAGCTCCTGATTCCAGGTGGTCGTATTTATGAACAACGTGAGTTTATTACAAACACAGTAAACGATATTCCAGGACTCACAGCTGTTAAGCCAGATGCGGGTCTTTACATCTTCCCTAAGATTGACCGCAACATGTATGATATTGACGATGATGAAGAGTTCTGTCTTCGTCTTTTGAAGAAGGAAAAGGTCCTCTTGGTTCCAGGTAAAGGCTTTAACTGGAATGAACCGGACCACTTCCGTATTGTCTACCTTCCTCGTGTAGAAGAATTGGCTGATCTTGGAAATAAAATCGAGCGTGTTTTGTCATATTATAAGCGCTAAATTCGTGAAAACTGGACAAAAAGACTTGTTCGGTTTTTATCTTGCTTAAAAAGGAGTCGTTTTTAGCTAAAATCCGAACGTTTTTCCTGAAAAAAGACATAATATAATGAATAGTAGAATAATAAATAATTTTCAGACAATTGTTTGCAATTTTTAGTTCAGGTATGCTATAATGATAGTGCTAGCGGATCTTAACGGATATGCTTGGTACAGGACCTGTGATTATTAAGATTATAAATAGAAAGTGAAGACAATAAAAATGGCAAATTTGCTTGATAAAACACGTAAAATTACTTCTATCTTGCAACGCTCAGTAGATAGTTTGGAAGGAGATCTTCCATACAACAACATGGCTGCTCAGTTGGCAGATATTATTGATTGTAATGCTGCTATTGTAAATGGTGGAGGTGCTCTCCTTGGTTTTGCTATGAAATACAAAACCAACAATGACCGTGTGGAAGAGTTTTTTAAAGCTAAACAACTTCCAGAGGAATACATACGTGGTATCAGCCGTGTTTATGATACTCAAGAAAATATCGGTATTGACAGTGACTTGACCATCTTCCCAGTGGAATTAAAAGATGATTTCCCTGACGGTTTGACTACAATTGCACCAATCTATGGTGGTGGTATGCGTCTTGGTTCTTTCATTATTTGGCGTAACGACCATGATTTTGTGGACGACGACCTTATCTTGGTTGAGATTGCATCTACAGTAGTTGGTTTGCAATTGTTGCATCTTCAAACAGAAAACTTGGAAGAAACGATTCGTAAACAAACAGCTATTAATATGGCTATTAATACATTGTCTTACTCAGAAATCAAGGCAGTTTCAGCTATCTTGAATGAGTTGGACGGTTTAGAAGGTCGTTTGACAGCCTCTGTTATCGCGGACCGTATCGGAATCACTCGTTCTGTTATTGTTAATGCTCTTCGTAAATTAGAATCAGCTGGTATTATTGAAAGTCGTTCGCTTGGTATGAAAGGTACTTACCTTAAAGTCCTTAACGAAGGTATCTACGACAAATTGAAAGAATACGAATAAAACATTGAATAGAAGTGAGGTAGGTTGAGGCTGCCCCACTTTTTTTAAAAGGAGAAGGTAATATGACAAAAGCATTGATTTCAATTGATTACTCTTATGACTTTGTAGCAGATGATGAGAAGTTGACGGCTGGTAAGCCTGCCCAAGCCATTGAAGATCGCATTGCTCAGGTAACGCAAGAAGCCTATGACAATGGAGATTATATCTTTGTGGCTATGGACCGACATGATGAGGGGGATACTTTCCATCCTGAGACTAAACTCTTTCCGCCTCACAATATTGCAGGGACAGCTGGGCGAGAACTTTATGGTAAGTTGGCTGGTGTATATGATGCCATCAAGGATGATCATCGTGTCTTTTGGATGGACAAACGTCACTATTCAGCTTTTTCAGGAACAGATTTGGATATTCGTTTGCGTGAGCGTCGTGTGACAACAGTCGTTTTGACGGGAGTTTTAACAGATATTTGTGTGTTACATACGGCTATTGATGCTTATAATTTGGGCTATGATATCGAGGTGGTAGAGAGTGCAACAGCCTCCTTGACGACAGAAGCACATGATTTTGCCATTGGGCATTTTAAAAATGTTCTTGGAGCGACAATTGTAGAGTAAGAGTTGGTTCTTACTCTTTTTTTGATAATTCCTCTCTATCAACTGATTAAGAATATGAATTAGTCAAGCGGATATATTCGTGTTAGACTAAAGGCATTGATTCATCTGAGAGGAGAAAAATGATGAAAATAAAACGATTATTAGGTTTTGTGGCTATCGCTGTTGCTTCTGTAGGTATTTTGGCAGCTTGTGGTAAGGATGCTGCTAAGGATCAGACGGTGGTTCGAGTAGGGACCATGGCTAAGAGTGAGTCTGAACAAGCACGCTGGGATAAGATCGAAGAAATCTTGAAAAAAGAGGGAATTACGCTTAAGTTTAGCGAGTTTACGGACTATTCTCAACCAAACGTAGCCCTCAATAATGGTGATATTGATATTAATGCTTTCCAACACTATAATTTCCTTGATAACTGGAACTCGGATCATAAGACTGACTTGGTACCAATTGCTGAGACTTATTTCACAGCTTTCCGTGTCTATTCTGGTACAGAGGGTGGTAAGAACAAGTATAAGGATATTAAAGAGTTGCCAGAAGGTGCTACGATTGCCATTCCAAATGATGCCGTTAATGAAAGTCGTGCCCTTAATCTCTTGCAGTCTGCTGGCTTGATTAAACTTAGTGTAGGTGCAAATGACAAGGCTAAGTTGACTGATGTTAGTGAAAATAGCAAGAATTTAAATATCAGAGAAGTTGATGCTGCTCAGACAGCTGCCAACATTGATTCTGTCGATGCGGCCATTATTAATAATGACTTCGTTACAGAGGCTGGTATTGATCCTAAGACAGCTATCTACGTAGAGCCTGCTAGTAAAATACCAAGCAATGGTACAATCTACTTGTAGCCCAAAAAGGTTGGGAAAAATCAGATAAGGCTGATGCTATCAAGAAAGTTATCAAGGCTTATCATACTGACGAAGTCAAAGGAATCATCAAGAAATCATCTCAAGGTTTGGATGAACCAGTTTGGTAAGAGAGGACGCTATGGAAAGAGCTATTTTTGCCGGAGGGTGCTTCTGGTGCATGGTGCAACCTTTTGAGGAGCAAGAAGGTATTCTATCTGTTCGCTCTGGTTATACTGGATGACATGTACCAAACCCAACTTACGAGGAGGTATGTCGTAAAACGACGGGGCACACCGAGGCAGTGGAGATTATCTTTGATCCAGAAATTATTTCTTTTGCTGATTTAGTCGAAATTTATTGGGCACAGACCGATCCGACGGATGCTTTTGGACAATTTGAGGATCGTGGTGATAATTACCGTCCTGTGATTTATTATTTTGATGAGCGTCAAAAGAAAATTGCTGAACAATCTAAGGCTAATCTTCAAGCCTCAGGACGTTTTGACCGTCCAATCGTGACAAAGATTGAACCTGCGGAGACTTTCTACGAAGCCGAAGCTTACCATCAGGGATTTTATAAGACTAATCCTGAACGTTATGCGCAGAGTAGCACTATTCGTCACCAATTTTTAGAAGAAAATTGGAAATAAGTCATCATCGAGAGTAGGAAGTTATCCTACTCTCAATTCTTTGTCTGAAATCATAGGATAGTATCAGTTTTCCGTAGTTTACTATAAGAAAAGGATTACAGGCTATTGTATACTATTACTATATTAAGTCGAAATATATAAGAGGTAGAATAATGACTAAAAAATTAACGTTTCCTGACGGATTTTTTGTGGGGGTGGTGCTACAGCAGCCAACCAATGTGAAGGTGCCTATGATGCTGATGGGCGTGGGTTAGCCAATGTTGATGTGGTACCGATTGGTGAGGATCGCCTTTCGATTATTACTGGACGTCGCAAGATGTTTGATTTTGAGGATGGTTATTCTTATCCTGCTAAGGAAAGCATTGATATGTACCACCGTTACAAGGAAAATACTGCTCTCTTTGGTGAAATGGGCTTTAAGACTTATCGACTTTCTATTGCTTGGTCTCGTATTTTTCCTAAGGGTGATGAGGCTGAGCCAAATGAAGTTGGGCTAGCTTTTTACGAGGACCTATTCAAGGAATGTCACAAACATGGCATCGAACCCTTAGTAACTATTACGCACTTTGATTGTCCAATGCACTTGATTACAGAGTATGGTGGATGGCGTAATCGTAAGATTCTTGGTTTCTATGAAAATCTTTGCCGTACCCTTTTCACACGTTATAAAGGTTTGGTTAAGTACTGGCTCACTTTTAACGAAATTAACATGATTCTCCATGCACCATTTATGGGAGCAGGGATCTGTTTTGAAGAGGGTGAGAATGAGGAGCAGGTTAAATACCAAGCAGCTCACCAAGATTTGGTAGCTTCAGCTATGGCGACTAAGTTGGCTCACGAGATTGATCCTGAAAATAAGGTTGGTTGTATGTTGGCAGCCGGTCAGTATTATCCAAATACAGCCCACCCACGTGACTACTGGGCAGCCATGCAAGAAGATCGTAGTAACTATTTCTTCATTGATGTCCAGGATCGTGGAGAGTATCCAAATTATGCTAAAAAGCAGTGGGAGCGTGATGGTATTAAGCTTGAGATGACTGAAGAAGATTTGGAGCTTCTCAAAGAGCATACTGTTGATTTCATTTTCTTCTCTTATTATTCAAGTCGTGTGGCTTCAGGTGATCCAGAAGTTAATGAAAAGACTGCCGGCAATATCTTTGCCCCTATTAAAAATCCATATTTAGAATCTTCAGAGTGGGGTTGGGAAATTGACCCACTAGGCCTTCGTATTACCCTCAATGCTATTTGGGATCGTTACCAGAAACCGATGTTTATCGTTGAGAATGGGATTGGTGCTGTGGATACACCAGATGAAAATGGTTATGTTGAAGACGATTATCGTATTGACTACTTGGCAGCCCACATTAATACCATGAGGGATGCCATCAATGAAGATGGTGTAGAACTTTGGGGATACACAACCTGGGGTTGTATCGATCTTGTTTCTGCCGGAACTGGTGAAATGAAAAAACGTTATGGTTTCATCTATATAGACCGCGACAATGATGGTAAGGGTAGCCTTAAAAGCTCTAAGAAAAAATCATTTAACTGGTACAAAGAAGTTATCGCAAGTAACGGTGCCTCTGTAGAATAGTGGATTTGAGCTGTGTGCTAGTCTGGGTTCAATTTTACGAATCTAGCAAGCACTGAAAGAAAATTGATCTCCGATTGAAGTCAGCCTTTGGACTGGCTTTTTTGTAAGGGGTAGAAATTGTAATGTTTTCTAAAAATGATATTCTTATTAAAGTTTGAGATGGAGAAAATTTGGGTAAAAAATCAGTTGTATTTATAGCAGAGCCATCTCTATATGGAAAAGTTAGAGCTGGATCTTTAGTCTTTACGTGCACACCAAGGGTAGTGGAAAATTTATGTGCTAAATGAGAATTTACCGACAGATTAGTTTTCCCTTATGAATAGTCGTTTGGCTGCTATTGATTCGGAAATTCTCAATTGCCGTATGTCTGCAGAAAGCTTTAAACAATTTTCGCTTCCGAGTACGTATATTCATTATACGACTTTTTTTCCGTTATGTGATTCCTGAGTTTGTTCAAGAAAATCGCGTTTTATATTTAGACTGTGATATGATTTTCACGCAGGATTTGTTACCACTTTTTGAAGTAGATTTAAACGGATTTGGCATTAGAGCTGTTGCTCTTGCCCATCAAAAAGAGCAAAATCTTCATCAAAGATGCTGAGAATGGGTATCTGGTCCCTTATAGCGAGACTATGGATGAGGATTTACTTGTTTCTCAGATGGCCGATAAGATTTTATTTGCCTTAGAAAGTGATCTTGAGTCTATGTACCAATCCTCATACGACCTGGCAAAACATTATTTGAACCAGAAATGTTAGAAGCCTGGAGAAAGCTCTTGATACCCATACGATAACTGTTTTGAAAAAGCTGTATATTGGTAAACTGTAGTGACAAAAAAGTTGCTACAGTTTTTTTATCCTCCCAGCAAATTAGGCTAAATTATGGTAAAATAGAGGGTATTGAAAAATCATCATTTCACGAAAGGAAGCAAGATGAAAATTACGCAAGAAGAGGTAACCCACGTTGCCAATCTTTCAAAATTGAAATTCTCTCCAGAAGAGACAGCTGAGTTTGCGACAACCTTATCGAAGATTGTTGATATGGTGGAATTGTTGGAAGAAGTGGACACAACTGGTGTTGCCCCAACAACGACCATGGCGGACCGCAAGACTGTACTGCGTCCGGATGTTGCTGAAAAAGGGACTGACCGTGACCGTTTGTTTAAAAATGTACCTGAAAAAGACAATTACTATATCAAAGTACCAGCTATCCTAGAAGATGGAGGAGATGCCTAATGTCATTCAACAATAAAACCATTGAAGAGTTGCACAATCTCCTTGTCTCTAAGGAAATTTCAGCAACCGAATTGACACAAGCGACCATTGACGATATCAAGGCGCGTGAAGAAGCAGTCAATGCCTTTGTGACAGTAGCAGAAGAAGCTGCCCTTGCACAAGCTAAGGCCATTGACGAAAAAGGAATCGATGCTGACAACCTCCTGTCAGGGATTCCATTCGCTGTCAAAGACAATATCTCTACTGACGGCATTTTGACGACTGCGGCCTCAAAAATGCTCTATAACTACGAGCCTATTTTTGATGCGACAGCGGTTGCTAATGCCAAAGCTAAAGATATGATTGTCATCGGGAAAACTAACATGGATGAATTTGCCATGGGTGGATCTGGTGAGACTTCTTACTATGGATCAACCAAGAATGCTTGGGATCACAGCAAGGTTCCTGGTGGGTCATCTAGTGGTTCGGCAGCAGCTGTAGCTTCAGGTCAAGTCCGTTTGTCTCTTGGTTCAGATACAGGTGGCTCTATCCGCCAACCGGCTGCCTTTAACGGGATTGTTGGCCTTAAGCCAACTTACGGAACGGTTTCTCGTTTCGGTCTCATTGCTTTTGGTAGCTCACTTGACCAGATTGGTACGTTCTCACAAACTGTTAAGGAAAATGCCCAATTGCTCAATGTTATTGCCAGTGAAGATGCTAAGGATTCAACATCTGCGCCAGTCCGCATAGCCGATTTTACTTCTAAGATTGGTCAAGACATCAAAGGCATGAAGATTGCTCTTCCTAAGGAATACCTTGGGGAAGGGATTGACCCAGAAGTTAAAGAAACCATCCTCGATGCGGCTAAGCACTTTGAAAAATTGGGAGCAACAGTCGAGGAAGTCAGCCTGCCTCATTCTAAATACGGGGTTGCTGTCTACTACATCATTGCTTCATCTGAAGCCTCTTCAAACTTGCAACGTTTCGATGGCATTCGCTATGGTTTCCGTGCGGAAGATGCCAAGAACTTGGATGACATCTACGTAAACACTCGTAGCCAAGGCTTTGGTGATGAAGTCAAACGTCGTATCATGCTGGGTACCTTTAGTTTGTCATCTGGTTACTACGATGCTTACTACAAGAAAGCTGGTCAAGTTCGTACCCTCATCATCCAAGACTTCGAAAAAGTCTTTGCGGATTACGATCTCATCCTTGGTCCTACAGCTCCAAGCGTAGCTTTCGATTTGGATACGCTCAATCATGATCCTGTTGCCATGTACTTGGCGGACTTGTTGACCACTCCAGTTAACTTGGCAGGTCTTCCAGGGATTTCGATTCCTGCAGGTTTTGCGCAAGGTCTTCCAGTTGGTTTGCAGTTGATTGGTCCTAAGTATTCTGAAGAGACCATCTATCAAGCCGCAGCTGCTTTTGAAGCTACAACGGATTACCATAAGCAACAACCCGTGATTTTTGGAGGTGACAATTAATGAACTTTGAAACAGTCATCGGACTTGAAGTCCACGTTGAATTGAATACAAACTCAAAAATTTTCTCACCAACCTCTGCTCACTTTGGGAACGAGCAAAATACCAATACTAATGTAATCGACTGGTCTTTCCCAGGGGTACTTCCTGTCTTGAACAAGGGTGTTGTGGACGCTGGAATCAAGGCCGCTTTGGCGCTGAATATGGATATCCACCAGCACATGCACTTTGACCGTAAGAACTACTTCTATCCTGATAATCCAAAAGCCTACCAAATTTCGCAATTTGACGAGCCAATCGGTTATAACGGTTGGATTGAAGTGCAATTGGAAGACGGAACAACTAAGAAAATCAGGATTGAACGGGCTCACTTGGAAGAAGATGCCGGTAAGAACACGCATGGAACAGACGGTTTCTCTTATGTTGACCTTAACCGTCAAGGGGTGCCATTGATCGAGATTGTATCTGAAGCCGATATGCGTTCTCCTGAAGAAGCCTACGCTTATTTGACAGCTCTCAAAGAAGTCATCCAATACACAGGCATTTCTGATGTCAAGATGGAAGAAGGATCTATGCGTGTGGATGCCAATATTTCCCTTCGTCCATATGGTCAAGAGGAATTTGGTACCAAGACGGAGTTGAAAAACTTGAACTCCTTCTCGAATGTCCGCAAAGGTCTTGAATACGAAGTGCAACGTCAAGCGAAAATCTTGCGCTCAGGTGGTGTCATTCGTCAAGAAACACGCCGTTATGATGAAGCCAGCAAGAGCACAATCCTTATGCGTGTCAAAGAAGGAGCAGCAGATTACCGTTACTTCCCAGAACCAGACCTTCCATTGTTTGAAATCTCAGATGAGTGGATTGAGGAAATGCGTACGGAGTTACCAGAATTTCCAAAAGACCGCCGTGCTCGCTATGTGGCAGAGCTTGGTTTGTCTGACTATGATGCCAACCAATTGACAGCTACGAAGGTTACTTCTGACTTCTTTGAAGCAGCCGTAGCCCTTGGTGGAGACGCCAAACAAGTCTCTAACTGGCTTCAAGGTGAAGTCGCTCAGTTCTTGAACGCAGAAGGCAAAACGCTTGAAGAAATCCAATTGACACCCGAAAACTTGGTAGAAATGATTGCTATCATCGAAGATGGCACCATCTCATCTAAGATTGCCAAGAAAGTATTCGTTCATTTGGCGAAAAACGGTGGCGGTGCGCGTGAATACGTCGAAAAAGCTGGATTGGTACAGATTTCAGATCCTGAAGTCTTGATTCCAATCATCCACCAAGTCTTTGCAGATAATGAAGCAGCCATAGCCGACTTCAAGTCAGGTAAACGTAATGCTGACAAGGCCTTCACAGGCTTCCTCATGAAAGCAACTAAAGGCCAAGCAAACCCACAAGTAGCCCTCAAGTTACTTGCCCAAGAATTGGCTAAGTTGAAAGAAGATTGATAAATAAAGAACCAGCCGAAAGGTTGGTTCTTTATTTGCAATATTTGTGTTAGACTAGTCAAGAAGTTTATTATAAATAGATTTTAGGAGTTACCCCATGAACAAATTCTTAAGAGTCCTTTTTATCCTCGTCATACTCGCCATGACTGGTGCTATTATTTTTCAGCTATTCTTCCCAACTTATATGGGAAGTCATTCGGGTTACGGCATTTCTGTCGGATGGCAGAGGGAGATTGGTATTTGGAATGTAACAGTTCTTGTCATCCTGATTACTGTTAATCTCAAGTACGATTGGTTTTATATGAGAGCTGTTCTAATGGCTTTGATTATTGGAGGTCTTGGGATTGGGACTAATCATTTCCTTAGCTATCTTCAATACCGTCACTCAGTCAACGCTATTGGTGCACTTGAAAATTATCTTTTAGTTCTTGGCTGGATTATAGGTTGGTGGCTTGAAAATTCCTCAAGAAAAAGAGTATATTTTTTCTGAAGTTATCTACTGATTTACGACTCCCTGTGTTATAATAAATAGGCATTATCATAATCGAGGAAAACACATGTCTAAACAATTAAAAGGGAGTCTGATGGTCTTGGTTGCTGGAATTGCTTGGGGATTTTCAGGAGTTTCGGGTCAATACCTGATGGCTCATGGGGTTAATGTTAATCTTTTAACGAGTTTACGTTTAATTCTAGCTGGGATTTTGCTGACAGCTTCGGTCTTTTTTAGGCAGTCAGAAAAATTAGTTTCAGCACTTAAAGATAAGAAAACCTTAGTAAGTATCGCCTTATTTGCACTCTTTGGTTTGGTCTTGAATCAGTATGCCTATCTTAGTGCCATTCAGCATACCAATGCAGGGACTGCGACGGTCTTGCAGTATGTCACGCCAGTACTCATTCTGACTTTTGTGTGTGCTAAGAACCGTAGATTTCCAATGGTTTCAGAGTTGGTAGCGATTATCATGGCTATTGCGGGAACATTTATTATCGCAACGCATGGTCAGGTGACAGAGCTGGCCATTACGCCTATCGGCTTGTTCTGGGGCCTCTTTTAGGCAGTGACCTATGCACTTTATATCTTACTGCCTGCTAAGGCCATTGAAAAATGGGGCAGTCTGATTGTTATTGGCCTAGGCATGTTACTTGGTGGTTTGGTCTTTCCGATTGCTATCCAAGCTTGGAAGTATAAGCTTCCTTTGACCGGTGGAAATCTCTTAGCGCTTTTTGGTTTGGTCTTCATTGGGACACTCTTTGCTTACACCATTTTCCTTAAGGGGACGGCCATGGTTGGAGCTGTCAAAGGGAGTCTTTTAGCCTCGGTGGAACCCGTAACATCGGTCATTTTGACCGTATTAATTATGGGTGACCGCTTCTTTGCCATTGATGTGGTTGGAATGATTTTAATTGTTCTTGCTGTCATCATCATATCGCTTAAGAATTTAGTTGCCCTAACAAAAGAAAAAATTCAGAGATAAGAATGGAGCCTGAGTGATTTTGGTTCTTTTCTTTATTGTTCTGTAAAGGTTGTTCTTAAAAAATAGGACTTAAGTTCCACACATAAACCTTAAAATTATGGTAAAATAAGAAGTAAACTAACACTTTGGAGAGAAAATGAGTATAGACGATTATAGGCCCCAGTTTATGGTGGAGGCTGTTTATGATTTGAAACCTGACCAGCTACGTGAACACGGTATTCGTACCGTCTTGGTCGATTTGGACAATACCTTGATTGCTTGGAACAACCCTGATGGGACTCCTGAGCTACGAGCTTGGTTAGATGAGATGACAGAGGCTGACATTCCAGTGGTTGTGGTCTCCAACAATAAACATAAACGTGTTGAACGTGCAGTTGCCAATTTCCATGTAGATTTCGTGAGTCGTGCCATGAAGCCTTTCACTAAAGGCATTAATGAAGCGATTGAACGCTATCACTTTAACCGTGAAGAGGTTGTAATGGTGGGTGACCAGCTCATGACTGACATTAGGGCTAGCCACCGAGCAGGTATTCGCTCGATTTTGGTTAAGCCTTTGGTGAAATCCGATTCTTGGGTAACCAAGTTTAACCGTTGGCGTGAACGTCGCATGTGGAAAAAGATTGAAAAAGCATATGGTCCAATGACCTTCAACAAAGGAATTTAATGGAAGAATTATTTTGTATTGGGTGTGGAGCCCAAATTCAAACAGAGGATAAAGAAAAAGCAGGTTTCACACCTGCTAGCTCTATTAAAAAGGTCGAGGAAACAGGTGAGCTATACTGCCAGCGCTGTTTCCGTCTTCGTCATTACAATGAGATTGTGGATGTCCATATCACTGATGATGAATTTTTAAAATTACTTCATGAAGTTGGTGATAGTGATGCCCTCGTTGTTAATGTTGTTGATATTTTCGATTTTAATGGATCAATCATCCCAGGCTTATCACGCTTTGTTTCGGGTAATGATGTGCTCTTGGTTGGAAATAAAAAGGATATCCTACCTAAATCCGTTAAAGACGGTAAGGTAACTCAATGGTTGACAGAACGTGCCCACGAAGAAGGGATGCGTCCTGTGGATGTCATGTTGACATCTGCTCAAAATCATCATGCTATTAAAGAGCTGATTCAACGTATTGAAGCCCTCCGTAAGGGTCGTGATGTCTATGTTGTTGGTGTTACGAATGTTGGTAAATCAACCTTAATCAATGCCATCATCAAAGAAATTACTGGTGATAAGGATGTTATCACAACCTCTCGTTTCCCAGGAACGACCCTTGATAAGATTGAAATTCCATTAGATGATGGTAGCTATATTTTTGATACACCAGGAATTATACACCGTCACCAGATGGCGCACTATCTGTCAGCTAAGTACCTCAAATACGTTAGTCCTAAGAAGGAAATCAAACCGAAGACTTATCAGTTAAATGCAGGCCAAACCCTATTTCTAGGTGGACTAGGACGTTTTGACTTCATTGATGGTGATAAACAAGGTTTTACAGCCTTCTTTGACAATAATCTAAAGCTTCACCGTACCAAACTTGACGGCGCAGATGCCTTTTATGACAAGCACGTTGGAAGTCTCCTTATGCCACCTGGGCCTAAGGAATTGGCTGATTTTCCAAAACTAGTCCGTCACGAGTTCACTATCAAAGATAAGACAGACGTTGTCTTTTCAGGATTAGGCTGGATTCGTGTTCAAGGGAAAGCAGACCAACCAACCATCGTTGCTGCCTGGGCACCAGAAGGCGTTGGTGTCGTTGTGCGAAAAGCAATTATTTAAACCTAATGAAGCAGTTAAAAGTATAAAAAAGTCTTTTCAATGATCATAAAGTTTGCCTAGAGTTAAGCCATAAGCAAACAATGTGTTTTTCGCCCTGATAGTAATCCAAGCAACATACTATGTTACGTGGATTCGAAATTTTTGAAACTTTAAGCTCAAAAAATTAGCCATGGAACCCAAAGTTTACGAGCGACCCTATCATCTAAGAAAAACATCAAAAAATTAAAAAGGAATAAACATGTCACTAACATCAAAACAACGTGCCTTCCTCAAATCGGAAGCCCACACCCTTAAACCTATTGTACAAATTGGGAAAAACGGTCTTAACGATCATATCAAAACTAGCGTTCGTAACGCCCTTGATGCCCGTGAGTTAATTAAGGTAACCCTTCTTCAAAATACTATGGAAGATATCCATGAAGTTGCTGAAATTTTGGAAGAAGAAATCGGCTGTGATACAGTCCTCAAGATTGGACGTATCTTGATTCTTTACAAGGAATCTGCTAAAAAAGAAAATCGTAAGTTGTCACCAAATGTTAAAGCCATCCAAAAATAGTTGCTGACGTTACTTGGTGAAGGACAAATTAAGGTATAGAAACACTTTTAAAGCATTGAAGATGTTAAAAAAATCATATAATGCTTGAATAAGAGGAGACGAACATGGCATTAGATCTTGTAACCCCGTTTACAAAGGTTCAACTAGAGGAAGAAATTAAAGATACCGGCCGTAAGCAGGTTGGAATATTAGGTGGAAATTTCAATCCTGTTCACAATGCCCACCTGGTTGTTGCAGACCAGGTGCGTCAGCAGTTAGGTCTCGATGAAGTTCTTCTTATGCCTGAATTTGAGCCCCCTCATATCGATAAAAAAGAGACTATTGATGAAAAGCATCGCCTTAATATGCTTATGTTGGCTACTAACGGCATCGCAGGTTTGGATATTGAAACCATCGAGTTGGAACGTAAGGGAATCAGCTATACCTATGACACCATGAAGCTCTTGACAGAGGCTAATCCGGATACGGATTATTACTTTATTATTGGAGCTGATATGGTCGAGTACCTACCAAAATGGCACCGTATTGATGAACTTATCGAGATGGTTCAATTTGTTGGTGTACCGCGTCCTAAGTATAAGGCTGGAACCTCATATCCTGTTATCTGGGTTGATGTGCCCCTTATGGATATTAGTTCAAGTGCAGTCAGATCCTACATTAAGAAGGATCGTATACCTAACTTCATGGTGCCGCAGTCTGTACTTGCCTACATCAAGAAAGCGGGGCTCTATAAATGACCTATGAAAAATACCTTGACTTTTCTCGTGATGAACTCCTTGAAAAAGTTAGAACGGTTATGAGTCCTAAACGCTTTAGTCATGTTTTGGGTGTTGAGCAAGCTGCTATTGCTCTTGCTGAAAAGTATGGTTACGATACTGAAAAAGCTGGTTTAGCTGGCCTCCTTCATGATTATGCCAAGGAACTTCCAGACCAGGAATTCATAGAGCTAATCGATAAGTATGAGCTCGATCCTGAATTGAAAAAATGGGGAAACAATATCTGGCATGGCATGGTTGGGATTTACAAAATCCAAGAAGATTTGGGTTTAACTGATTCTGAGATTCTACGCAGTATTGAAATCCATACTGTCGGAAGTCATGAAATGTCAATCCTAGATAAAATTGTCTATGTGGCTGACTATATTGAGCATAACCGTAATTTCCCTTTGGTAGAGGAAGCTAGACAAGTAGCAAAGCAATCTTTGGATAAAGCAGTTGCTTTTGAAACAGTCCATACGGTAGAACACTTGGCGCACCAGGCCTTGCCGATTTATCCCAAAACTCTTGAAACCTATAATGCTTTTGTGAGTTACTTAAAAGATTAACAATTAATTACTGGAGAATACAATTGACTAAAGAAGAATTACTTGAATTGGTTGTCAAAGCTGCTGATGAAAAGCGAGCTGAAGACATCGTTGCCCTAGATTTGTATGGTCTTACTAGCCTAACAGATTACTTTGTTATTTTGAGTGCAATGAATAGCCGTCAGTTGGAAGCTATTGCCGACAACATCCGTGAGAAAGTTAAAGAAGCTGGTGTGGACGCTAGTCACATGGAAGGTGACAATAAGGGAGGCTGGATTCTTTTGGATCTTAACGACGTCGTTGTTCACATCTTTACAGAAGATGAGCGTGCACACTATAACCTCGAAAAACTCTGGCATGAAGCACTAATGGTAGATGTGTCAGCCTATTTGGCATAAGAAATTGAACTCAGTTAGCGATAACTGGGTTTTGTTGCTTAATTGAAAATCTAATGGAAAGAAAGGATAGGGTGTCGTGTTTAGTTAATTTTATAAACTTAACACGAGCTCAAAGCTATGAGAAAAAGAAAAACTTCCTTTGTATCTAGTGATACGGCAGAAAGTTTCCTATTTTCTCTCTGCTTTTAACGCTCTTTGTATCCTAGAAAGGATTTGAACCCGTCCTGTAATCGTCGGAAAATAGATAGCTTTGGCTTGGATCAGGATTCCAAGTCAAAGCTTCTAATTTTCATTCCAATTACAGACGGACTTGGTATCATGATTATGGCTACTTATGAAACTTTTGCGGCGGTCTACGACGCTGTTATGGATGACAGTCTTTACGATTTGTGGACGGATTTTTCCCTCCGTCATTTGCCAAAGACTATGGACAAAAAGAAATTGCTTGAATTGGCTTGTGGAACAGGGATTCAATCTGTACGTTTTTCTCAAGCTGGTTTTGATGTCACTGGACTTGATTTGAGTGCTGATATGTTGAAAATTGCTCAGAAGCGTGCGTCTTCTGCCAAGCAGAAAATTGATTTTATTGAAGGCAATATGTTGGATTTATCGCAAGCTGGCAAGTATGATTTTGTGACCTGCTACTCAGATTCAATCTGCTATATGCAGGATGAAGTAGAGGTTGGAGACGTCTTCAAAGAGGTTTACAATGCACTCAATGAGGATGGCGTCTTTATATTTGATGTACACTCAACCTATCAAACTGATGAAGTTTTCCCTGGATATTCTTACCATGAAAATGCTGAGGATTTTGCTATGCTCTGGGATACTTATGAGGATGCGGCTCCGCATTCTGTAGTTCATGAATTGACCTTCTTTCTCCAAGAGGAAGATGGAAGCTTTAGCCGTCATGATGAGGTGCACGAGGAGCGTACCTATGAGGTCTTGACTTATGATATCTTGCTAGAGCAGGCTGGCTTCAAATCTTTCAAGCTTTACGCCGATTTCGAGGATAAGGAACCGACTGAAACTAGTGCACGTTGGTTCTTTGTCGCCCAAAAGTAAGAGCCTATGACAGTTACAGGTATTATTGCTGAGTTCAATCCTTTTCATAACGGCCACAAGTATCTCTTGGATCATGCTGAAGGAATAAAAATTGTTGCCATGTCTGGGAACTTTGTTCAGCGAGGTGAGCCAGCTATTGTGGATAAGTGGATTAGAGCTCAGATGGCTTTGGAAAATGGAGCAGATCTCGTGGTTGAGTTGCCCTTCTTTACGGCAGTCCAGTCTGCCGATTATTTTGCATCTGGGGCTGTCGATATCTTGTCTCGACTGGGAATTGATAGTCTTACTTTTGGCACGGAAGAAGTCCTAGACTATCAGACTATAGCAGATGTCTATTCTGAAAAGTCAGAGGAAATGGAAGCCTTTGTGGAAAGTTTACCGAGTGACTTGTCTTATCCACAAAAGACGCAAAAAATGTGGGAAAAGTTTGCTGGTGTGGATTTTACTGGCAATACACCCAACCATATCCTAGGATTAGCCTATGCCAAAGCTTGTGCGGGTAAGGGCATTACGTTGAATCCTATCCAGAGACAAGGGGCTGGCTATCATTCCTTAGACAAGGAAGTATCTTTCGCCTCGGCGACCAGTCTACGTCTCCACAAAGAAGATAGTGATTTTGTGGATAAGTTCATGCCCAATAGCAAACTTTTTCAAACTTCTCCACAGGTCTCTTGGGATAATTATTTCCAATTGCTGGTTTATCAGATTCTTACAAACCCTGATTTGACCAGTGTTTTCCAGGTGAATGAAGAGATTGCCAGTCGTTTAAAAGCTGCTATTCGTGAGGTTTCTTCTGTTGAAGAACTGGTGGATAAGGTAGCAACCAAACGCTATACAAAAGCACGGGTACGTCGTATTTTGACCTATATCCTAGTCGGAGCTGTGGATAATTCTTTGCCTAAATCTATTCATGTGCTTGGATTTTCTCAAAAAGGGCAGTCTCATCTCAAATCTGTGAAGAAGTTTGTGGATACAGTGGTTCGGATTGGACGAGAACCTTGGGATATACTTACACAACAAGCGGATAATATTTATCAATTAGGCAACCCCGAACTTTCTGAACAAAACTTCGGACGCATACCGATTAGAGTAAAATAGTTTTATAAAAGGTCTACCTCTGGTAGGCTTTTTTACTTTCTGTAAATTATTTTCCAAAAGGTCAAATAAGATCAAACAAAACTATCGACCTTTGCTGACTAATGGTGTATTATGATTCCATAAGGATTTAGCTTCCTTATAAGATTGCAGGACTAGCTTAAATACTTGTAAAAAGGTAATTATAGCTTACCTGCAAAAAAATTACAATAAAGGTCAAAAAAGTCAAAAATACATTGACCAATACTGACCAATGTTGTACAATATAAACATAAGGAAATGAAATCCTTATGAAGGCTGTCAAAACAGTCCATATACCGATATGAAAAGATTGCAGCTTGTCTGCTTAAATTTTCATTAAAAAGTTCAGTAAAAGTCAAAGCTAAATTCTTGACCCAAGCATATGAAAGGTATATGATAAAGCTTAAGGAAAAGAGTTTCCTTAAGCTACAAGCATATTTCAGAAAGAAACTTGTAAGTTAGCTATTTTGAGAGATTCACAGAAAGAAGGTGGCTCTTATGCTGAATGATAATTAAATTAATTCAAGACTGTGAAAGTTCTCAGCCTTCTACCAAGAGCAAAACCGAAAATTATTAGAAGAGTAGTTGAGGCTCTGAAAATTTTTAGGGTTTTGGTCAGTAAAAGTCAATTTTTACACATTAACTAAAAAATAACACTTAAAAAATCACAAGAAAACACAGTATGAGGTGATTATATGAACAACAACTTTAATAATATGGATGATCTTTTCAATCAATTGATGGGTAACATGGGTGGTTTCCGTTCAGAAAGCCGTCGCTACATGATTAACGGTCGTGAAGTGTCACCTGAAGAATTTGCAATTTACCGTCAAACAGGTAAATTGCCTGGTAATCAAGGTGAAGCAGTGAACCCAACGCAACAACAGGGTAACGGACCTAAACAAGATGGTATTCTTGCTAAAATTGGTCGTAACTTGACTCAAGAAGCTCGTGAAGGTAAATTGGATCCTGTTATCGGACGTAACAAAGAAATCCAAGAAACTAGCGAAATCTTGGCTCGTCGTACTAAGAATAACCCAGTCCTTGTCGGTGATGCTGGGGTTGGTAAAACAGCTGTAGTTGAAGGTTTGGCACAAGCCATCGTTAATGGTGATGTCCCAGCTGCTATCAAGGACAAAGAAATCATCTCAATTGATATTTCTGCACTTGAAGCTGGTACTCAATACCGTGGTAGCTTTGAAGAAAACATTCAAAACTTGATAAATGAAGTCAAAGAAGCTGGAAACATTATCCTCTTCTTCGATGAAATTCATCAAATTCTTGGTGCCGGAAGCACTGGCGATGGTCAAGGTTCTAAAGGTCTGGCTGATATCTTGAAACCTGCTCTTTCACGTGGTGAAATAACAGTGATTGGTGCAACAACTCAAGATGAATACCGTAACACTATCTTGAAGAATCCTGCCCTTGCTCGTCGTTTCAACGAAGTTAAGGTCAATGCTCCTTCTCCTGAAGATACCTTCAAGATTCTTCAAGGTATTCGTGATCTTTATGAAAAACACCACAATGTTATCTTGCCAGATGATGTCTTGAAAGCAGCGGTTGATTTTTCAGTACAATACATTCCACAACGTAGCTTGCCAGATAAGGCTATTGACCTTTTGGACATGACAGCAGCTCACTTGGCAGCACAACATCCAGTAACTGATGTCAATGCTGTTGAACGTGAAATCGAAGAAGAAAAAGCTAAACAAGAAGCTGCAGTTGCTAAAGAAGATTACGAAGCAGCTCTAAATTCTAAGATTCGTATTGAAAAACTTGAAAAGGAAATTGCTAACCATGCAAAAGATCGCAAGGTGACTGCGACTGTAAACGATGTGGCTGAATCCGTAGAACGTATGACTGGTATTCCAGTATCTCAAATGGGTGCAACGGATATCGAACGTTTGAAAGATATGGGTAACCGTTTGCAAGCTAAGGTTATTGGTCAAGATAAGGCCGTTGAAGCAGTGGCACGTTCCATTCGTCGTAATCGTGCAGGATTTGACGAAGGTAACCGTCCAATCGGTAGCTTCCTCTTTGTAGGACCTACTGGTGTTGGTAAAACTGAGTTGGCTAAACAATTGGCCCTTGATTTGTTCGGTACCAAAGATGCTATCATCCGTTTGGACATGTCAGAATACAGCGACCGCACAGCCGTTTCTAAATTGATTGGTACAACAGCTGGTTATGTTGGTTATGATGATAATAGTAATACCTTGACAGAACGTGTTCGTCGTAACCCTTATTCAATCATCCTTCTTGATGAAATTGAAAAGGCAGACCCTCAAGTTATCACCCTTCTCCTCCAAGTTTTGGATGATGGCCGTTTGACTGATGGTCAAGGTAATACTGTAAACTTCAAGAACACAGTCATTATCGCAACTTCAAACGCTGGCTTTGGTTACGAATCTAACTTGACAGAAGATGCTGATAAACCAGAACTCATGGATCGTTTGAAACCTTACTTCCGTCCTGAATTCCTTAACCGTTTCGACGCAATTATTGAGTTCTCACACTTAGATAAGGAGGACCTTTCTAAGATTGTCGATCTTATGTTGAATGAAGTTAACAAGACTCTTTCTAAGAAAGGCATTGACTTGGCAGTTAGCGAAGCTGCTAAAGCCTATATGACAGAAGAAGGCTATGATGAAGTTATGGGTGCTCGTCCACTCCGTCGTGTGGTTGAACAACAAATCCGTGACAAAGTCACAGACTTCCACTTGGATAACCTTGATGCTAAACACCTAGAAGCTGATATGGAAGATGGTGTCTTAGTTATCAAAGAAAAAAAAGAAAAAGATGCTAAATAAAAAGCATAGGAACTCCTAATCCGATTAATGAAGCAGAGATGTTAGTAGACATCTCTGCTTTTTTCTTTTTTATTTAAGACTTTCCTTGGGTGCTACGGACGGAAGCGACTTTCTAACGGAATTCCATTCCTAAGATTTGAGCCTAAGTCTCAAATCTTCCGAGTGAGATAAGCAATATGGTTTCTCTCACCTTTAGCACAGCGGAAAATCTTGTTTTGGGTATTGCTATGACTTCCATGTTTATTCTTAATTTTAAAATGATATGAAATTATAATAATCTTATGATATGAATAGTTAAAAATACATTATATTTTTAAGAAAATATTGACAACGTATATGTATATATATAATATTATGGAAAATTAAATTTAGGTGAGGAATTCGGTAGTGTAAAATAAGTTGTGTAAACACAAAAAGGAATAAATCCGTTATAGTAGAGTTGCAAAACATTACTAGAAAGAGATTTATTCCTATGACTCAGTTTACCACAGAACTACTTAACTTCCTAGCCCAAAAGCAAGATATTGATGAATTTTTCCGTACTTCTCTTGAAACAGCTATGAATGATCTGCTTCAAGCAGAGTTATCAGCCTTTTTAGGGTATGAACCTTACGATAAATTAGGCTATAATTCTGGGAATAGTCGTAACGGAAGCTATGCACGGAAATTCGAAACCAAATATGGGACTGTTCAGTTGAGTATTCCTAGAGATCGTAATGGGAACTTTAGTCCAGCTTTGCTTCCCGCTTATGGACGTCGAGATGACCACTTGGAAGAGATGGTTATCAAACTCTATCAAACCGGTGTAACGACTCGAGAAATTAGTGATATCATCGAGCGAATGTATGGTCATCACTATAGTCCTGCCACAATTTCTAATATCTCAAAAGCAACTCAGGAGAATGTCGCTACTTTTCATGAGCGAAGCTTAGAAGCCAATTACTCTGTTTTATTTCTTGACGGAACCTATCTTCCCTTAAGACGTGGAACCGTTAGTAAAGAATGTATTCATATCGCACTTGGCATTACACCAGAAGGACAGAAGGCTGTTCTTGGATATGAAATCGCTCCAAATGAAAACAATGCTTCTTGGTCCACCCTGTTAGACAAGCTTCAAAACCAAGGAATCCAACAGGTTTCTCTTGTAGTGACCGATGGCTTCAAGGGGCTTGAAGAGATTATCAATCAGGCTTACCCATTAGCTAAACAACAACGTTGCTTAATTCATATTAGTCGAAATCTAGCTAGTAAAGTGAAACGAGCAGATAGAGCGGTTATTCTGGAGCAATTTAAAACGATTTATCGTGCTGAAAATTTAGAAATGGCAGTGCAAGCTTTAGAGAACTTTATCGCCGAATGGAAACCAAAGTATAGGAAAGTCATGGAAAGTCTGGAGAATACGGATAATCTTTTAACTTTTTATCAGTTTCCCTACCAGATTTGGCATAGCATTTATTCGACAAACCTCATTGAGTCTCTTAACAAAGAAATCAAACGTCAAACGAAAAAGAAGGTCCTTTTTCCTAACGAGGAGGCTCTGGAACGTTATTTAGTTACCCTGTTTGAAGATTATAATTTCAAGCAAAATCAACGCATCCATAAAGGATTTGGCCATTGTGCTGACACACTTGAAAGCTTATTTGATTAACATTCTTCAACTCTACTTGAGTGTTTACACATAATTATTGACAGTATCGAGGAATTCTTATTGAAAAAGAAAAAATGTTTATTTACTTTTTTTATGATTTTACTATCTATAGCACTAACAGGTTGTTCGGCTAGTAAAAACTTAATAAATACTGCAAAAAATATTTCAGAAGTCGTTACAAGTAAATCTTCAAGTTCTTCAACAACATCAAGCTCTTCAGGTTCTGTAAGTTCAAGTAATTTTAACCCTCAGGACACATCTGATGCCACAATTGAGAGTATTTCAACCTATAACGACTATCTAACGATGTATTCAAAAATTGTTGATGAATATCTAACGAATTATCAAAATGCTGTCGCTGGTACAGTACTAGATAATGCAAATACAATTGAGCAAATGAAACAAGAAACATTGAAATCTTTGGAAGAACAGAAGAAAGAATACGGTGCGATGGGAAACACGAAGATTATTGGTAAGGATAGTCTAGTTGAATGTTTGAAAAATTACCGTAATGGATTGAAGGAATATATAGTAAATATTTCAACCCAAATTCAATAATATAATTAAAGGAGATTAAATGAAAACAAAAACATTAGCCATAATAAATGGAGTAGTAGGATTAATCGGAGGAATCTTTCTTCTTTTTGCAATCTGGTTTATTTTAGGTGTAGCATCTTCGGGATCAGAAGCCGCGACTGGATTAACAACTTTGTTTGTATATCTTGTAAAGCTAGCACTACTAGTACTTGGAATAGTTGGTGCTGTATATTATAAAGGGGATACACCGGTAGGAACTGCTCCTAGTGTACTTTTGATTGTTGGAGGGGCGATTTCTCTTATTCCTTTCTTGGGATGGATTGGCGGAATATTAGGAATAATCGGTGGTTCATTGTATCTATCGAGCCTGAAAAAATTTCTTTAATATTTGAATATGAGAAAATCATTTCAAGGAGGGTAAGATGGATTTATTTTGGCCAATGTTTTTCCTTATGGCCATCATGGTAATTATCATGATTTTTGCGACAATTTCAGAGGTAATCAATAAAGTAGGTAATATAGCAAAATGGCTCGGTTTAGGTGCTATAGCTGGAAATGTGATAAATAATAAAATCAATTCAGACACTGCTATAAAACAAGGTAGAACTTGGAGGAAAAGTCAAAAACACCGTAATAACGGATTTTTAGATGATTTTGAAGAGTTTGTATCGCCATCTTATGAATCAGATGAAAAGCATGATTTGTCTGATGATGAAAGCTTTAGAGAATATCAGGAATTTAAAAAGTGGAAAGCAACAGAAAAAGGTAACTAGCACAGGCTACTTACCTTTATTATTTATCGTCACTTTGATATTTTTTCAAGTGTTCTTGGATGATGCTGAGTCGAGGTTCTAGGTCTTTTTGGAAGACGCGTGTTTTATAGTTGAGGTCTTGTTTGATGTCATCAAGCACAAGGTTTTGTTTCTTGATGATGTCAAGGTTGCGTTTGATTCTGTCCAGATCGTGAGAGATATTTTCTCGTGATTGGTTGAGGTCTAGGATCTCTTCTTTGATGTCTTCACGTCGTTTATGGGCGTAGTAGGCACCACAGGCAAGGGTTCCAAGAGCTAGAAGGCGTCCGAGTTTCATTCTGTTACCTCTTCCTCTTTAGCAATGCTGTCAGCAAGGTTTGCTAGAGCAGCGAAGTCAGGTTCATGCTCATCAAAGCTCATATGGATACCGTCGTCTGAACCGTAACGAGGTACTAGATGGATATGGGCATGGAAGACAGTCTGTCCAGCTACTTCTTCGTTGTTGTTGAGAACATTCATTCCGATAGCTTTTGTTGCTTTTTGGACGGCACGGGCAATTTTAGGGACACGGCTAAAGACAGTCTCTGCGTTTTCAGCAGACATTTCTAAGATGTTGCGAACGTGTTCTTTAGGAATGACCAGAGTATGTCCTTTTGTAGCTTGGGAGATGTCGAGGAAGGCTAGAACCTTGTCATCCTCGTAGACTTTTGATGATGGAATTTCTCCAGATATAATTTTACAGAAAATACAATTATCCATAATAACGACCTTTCCATGAGTTTCTGTTATAATAGATTATATCATACCAAAGAGAGAAAAGATAATGCTTAAATTAGAAAAGGTGACGGGTGGTTATGCCAATATTCCCGTCCTAAAAGATGTCACTTTTGAGGTGGCTGATGGTGAATTAGTTGGCCTTATTGGTCTCAATGGTGCCGGAAAATCAACAACAATTAACGAGATTATTGGTCTCTTGACACCCTACGGGGGACAGATTGTTATTGATGGTTTGAGCATACAGCAAGATTCGGCTAGCTACCGTCAAAAGATTGGCTACATTCCTGAAACGCCAAGTCTTTATGAAGAATTGACGCTTCGTGAACATTTGGAAACTGTGCTTATGGCATATGGCCTTGATGTTACAGAAGGAATGGCACATGCAGACAAGTACCTCAAACTTTTTCGCTTAGATGAAAAGTTGGACTGGTTCCCGACTCAGTTTTCAAAAGGGATGAAGCAGAAGGTCATGATTATCTGCGCCTTTATTGTCAACCCAAGTCTTTTCATTGTTGATGAGCCCTTTTTGGGATTGGATCCCTTGGCGATTTCTGATTTGATTGAGCTTCTGGCTGAGGAAAAAGCCAATGGCAAGTCTATTCTCATGTCGACTCACGTTTTGGATTCAGCTGAGAAGATGTGTGATCGTTTTGTGATTTTGCACCATGGACAGGTCTTGGCACAGGGGACGATTGATGAGCTTCGTCAGACCTTTGGTGACAGTAGTGCTAGTCTTAACGATATCTATATGCAGTTGACTAAGGGAGAATTGTCATGATAGCTGAGCTTTTTAAGGAGCGTAGCAGACGATTCACCACCCGTTGTGCTAAGTATAGTCGCTACGTCTTTAATGACCACTTTATCCTGGTTCTTCTTTTTTTGCTGGGTTTTGTCTTGGTTCAGTATAGCCAGTTGCTCCGACATTTTCCAAAGAATCCATGGGCCATCATTCTTGGCTTACTTGTGCTTTGTTTTTTACTGCCTTTTTGGGGCAATATTGCCACCTATTTAGAGCCTGCAGACAAGCACTACCTCTTAGTTAAGGAAGAAGAGGTGCTAGACCATATTAAGAAGGCGACAGGGCGTGCTTTTAGATTTTGGGTACTCATCCAGACCTTGATTTTTATCTTGGTCGTCCCACTCTTTCTGGCCTTGGGTCTTCCAGTTTGGGGAGTTGTCCTTATAGCCGTGGCTATGGCTATTCTTAAGTATTTTATTTTCCAAAAGAAAGCACAACCTTTTTATAAGCAGTCTGGGTTGAATTGGACTGATGCTATTGCAGCGGAGAATAAACGACAACAATCAATCTTGAAGTTTTTCTCACTTTTTACCAATGTTAAGGGAATTACATCGAGTGTTAAACGCCGTGGCTATTTGGATGGCATTCTCAAGCGTACAAAGAAAGACAAGAAACATACGTGGTACAACCTGTACCTAAGAGCCTTCTTACGTTCAGGAGATTACTTTGCCCTTAGCCTACGCCTTTTTGCTTTAACACTTTTGGTTATTTTTTTGGTTCCTGAAAAATGGCTGGCTATGGTACTTGTGGTTGTTTTTGACTATCTCTTACTCTTCCAGCTCACAGTGCTTAAATCGCACTTTGCTTACCAAAGGATGGCCAACCTTATGCCAATTGGAAAAGACATGCAGGTGAGCAATCTTAAGCGCTTGATTAATCAAATTGTCCTTGTAATGACACTGATTCAGGCTCTTTGTCTCTTTGACCTTAAATTTAGCCTGATTTTGGTTGGAGTTATGCTAGTTTTGAGCCTTGTTTACCTACCAGCCAAGCTTAAGAAGATGATTGACTAATACCTATTAAATAAGTTAGAATAGAAGCAAAAGACTAAAGAAAAAGGAGATGCCTAGGTGACATCAACAGATAAAGATTTGAGCCTGACTCCTCTCAAAGGAAATAGTGGTAAGGCCTATATGGGGACTTATCCAAACGGAGACCGTGTCTTTGTGAAGATGAATACAACACCAATCTTGGCAGCTCTTGCCAAGGAACAGATTGCGCCCCAGCTCCTGTGGGCTAAGCGTCTGGGAAATGGTGATATGATGAGTGCACAGGAGTGGCTTGATGGTCGTATTTTGACCAAACATGACATGAACAGTAAACAGATTATCCAAATTCTTGGTAATCTGCACCGCTCTAAACACTTGGTTAATCAGCTCTTGCAGTTGGATTATCATATTGAAAATCCTTTTGATCTTCTACACGAGTGGGAGGAAAATGCTGCCTATCAATTGCGTGAGAATAGTTTCCTTCAAGATGTTGTTAGAGATTTGAAACGTCATCTTCCAGAGTTTCGTGCAGAGATTGCGACCATTGTTCATGGCGATGCGCGTCATAGTAACTTTGTTATTACAACCTCAGGATTGATTTATTTGGTTGATTGGGATTCTGTACGT
Organism: Streptococcus thermophilus; assembly: GCF_010120595.1. Lineage (NCBI taxonomy): Bacteria > Bacillati > Bacillota > Bacilli > Lactobacillales > Streptococcaceae > Streptococcus > Streptococcus thermophilus. The sequence goes on along the minus strand of NZ_CP038020.1, from coordinate 2,034,593 downwards.
CTAACTGACCGTATGTATGATGTAGCACAGATTCTTAGCCATTACATTCCTTTGGCTCACTGGCCACAGTGGTTGTCTTATTATGGTTACAAGAACAATGACCTTGTTTTGGATAAGATTTACTGGTATGGACAATTTTCATATTTGACACAAATTTCCAAATTCTTTGATAACCGTGATTTGGAACATGCCAATCGAGAAATTTATGAGCTGCGTAAGTTCAGAGAGACCTTGCACAGATATTAGAAAGTAAACATGCGAGTTAGAAAACGTAAAGGTGCAGAGGAACACCTAGCTAACCATCCTCAGTATGTTATCCTTGAGCCAGAAGCTGCTAAAGGTAAGTGGCACCAGATTTTTGGCAATGACAATCCTATCCATATTGAGGTGGGGTCTGGTAAGGGAGCCTTCATTACTGGAATGGCCCAACAAAATCCTGATATCAACTACATTGGTATTGATATCCAGTTATCTGTTTTGAGTTATGCCTTGGACAAGGTCTTGGCCTCAGGTGCTGAAAATGTCAAACTCTTGCGTGTGGATGGATCTGCTTTGACCAACTATTTTGAAGATGGTGAAGTGGACATGATGTATCTCAACTTCTCAGATCCATGGCCCAAGAGCCGTCACGAGAAACGTCGTTTGACCTACAAGACTTTCCTAGATACTTATAAGCAAATTTTGCCTAAAAATGGAGAGATTCACTTTAAGACAGACAATCGAGGATTTTTCGAATACAGTTTGACGAGTTTCTCACAGTATGGAATGATTCTTAACAAAGTGTGGTTGGATCTTCATGCAAGTGATTATGAGGGCAACGTTATGACTGAGTACGAGCGAAAGTTTTCAGAAAAAGGTCAAGCTATCTACCGAGTAGAGGCTCAGTTTAAAGATTAAATCTTGAAAATTCTAATTAAAATGAACGATTAGTCAGTAATGGGTTAATCGTTTGATATGGAGAGGTCGCATAGAGGCCGAGTGCGCACGCTTGGAAAGCGTGTAGTCCTTAACGGGGCTCGGGGGTTCGAATCCCCTCCTCTCCTTTTCAGAAATAGACAAAGTGTCCCTTCCAGAATAGAAGGGACACTTTTTGGGTAGAGTTATTCGAAAAATTTCGTTAGTCCCAAGGGCTCTGAATTCCTGCTACCCAACCAGTACAGAGGGCGCTTGTAATATTAAAGCCACCGGTGTGGGCATTGATATCAAGTACCTCTCCTGCAAAATGTAGGTGAGGGACTTTTTTACTTTCTAGGGTTTTAGGATTAATCTCCTTGAGGTCTACGCCACCTTTGGTTACAAAGGATTTGGCAAGTGACATTTTGCCCGTAATTGGAATTTCCATCCCCTTGAGTTGACTGATAAGATTTTCCAAATCTTTGGGATGGAGTTGTTTAATTTTGCTATCCGCCTTATCTCCTGCTAGAAATTCAGCGACACGCTCAGGCACTAGACCTTTGAGAGTGTTTTTAACAGATTTCTCGCGATTTTCCTCAAAGTAGGTCTTGAGATTTTCTTGGCATTGGTTAGGAAGAAAATCTAGATGAGCTATTTCACCGCCTTTGACAAAGCTAGATAAACGTAGGGCAGCCGGTCCAGATAGGCCAAAATGAGTGAAAAGAAGGTCATGAGTAATCTTGTGTTTTCCATAAGATAGCGTGACATCGTCAAGAGAAATTCCCTGTAAAGCCTTATGTGGAAAGTCGGTTAGGAGTGGACTTTCTGCAGCTTCAAGATCAGTAACATGGAGTTTGAAATGTCGGGCGATATCGTGACCAAAACCAGTTGAACCTGTTGATGGATAAGATTTTCCCCCAGTTGTGACGATGAGTTTATCACTAGTAAAAATCTGGTCTGCAGACTTAACTTGAAATTGTTCATCGACTTTTTTGACAGAGACAACTTCCGTATTAGTGAGAATAGTATCACCTAGTTCTTGGATTTTATTTTCCAGAGCTTGGATAATAGTACGTGATTTATCTGTCTTAGGGAAAACACGACCGTGGTCCTCAACCTTGAGTTTGACACCATTGTCCTCGAAAAAAGCAATAATATCGTGATTATCAAATTGAGAAAAGACGCTATAGAGGAAACGTCCATTACCTGGAATACCTGCTAAGAGATCGTCCAGAGTTCCATTGTTAGTGACGTTACAACGTCCACCACCAGTACCAGCTAGTTTCTTACCGAGACGTTTATTTTTTTCAATCAGAAGGGTTTGTTGGCCATAAAAGGCTGAGGCGATGGTCGCCATCATGCCAGCAGGTCCCCCACCAATAACGATAGTATCAAAATATTCCATAGTTTTATTTTAGCATAATTTAAAAAGAGAAAATAGTTGGTAAATGGTCAGATTTTTTAGACAATTTATGTTAAAATAGGAGTACAATTTTAAATTAGAATGGTTACTAACTATGGAGGAAAATATCGTGTCTGAAAATAACATGAAACACCGTTCTTCTGTCTACGATAGCATGGTTAAATCACCTAACCGTGCTATGCTTCGTGCGACTGGGATGACGGATGATAGTTTTGAAAAGCCTATTGTTGGGGTTATCTCAACTTGGGCTGAGAACACGCCATGTAATATCCACTTGCACGGTTTTGGTCAAATTGCCAAAGAGGGTGTCAAAGATGCGGGTGCTTGGCCAGTTCAATTTGGTACAATTACCGTTGCAGATGGTATTGCCATGGGGACACCAGGGATGCGTTTCTCATTGACATCTCGTGATATTATTGCTGACTCAATCGAAGCTGCTATGGGTGGTCACAATGTCGATGCCTTTGTTGCTATTGGTGGCTGTGATAAGAACATGCCAGGTTCAATGATTGCTATTGCCAACATGGATATTCCAGCTATTTTTGCTTACGGTGGTACGATTGCACCGGGTAATCTTAACGGTAAGGATATCGACTTGGTTTCTGTTTTCGAAGGTATCGGTAAATGGAACCACGGAGATATGACTGCCGAAGAGGTTAAAAATCTTGAATGTAATGCCTGCCCTGGCCCTGGTGGTTGTGGTGGTATGTATACTGCTAACACAATGGCAACAGCAATTGAGGTTATGGGGATGAGCCTTCCAGGATCATCATCTCACCCTGCAGAATCAGCTGAGAAGAAGACTGATATCGAAGAAGCAGGTCGTGCAGTTGTAAAAATGCTAGAAATGGGACTTAAGCCATCAGATATCTTGACACGTGAAGCCTTTGAAGATGCCATCACAGTTACAATGGCGCTTGGCGGTTCAACAAATGCCACTCTTCACTTGCTTGCTATCGCTCATGCGGCTAACGTTGATTTAACGCTTGAAGACTTCAACGATTTCCAAGAGCGCGTGCCTCACTTGGCTGACTTGAAGCCTTCAGGTCAATATGTCTTCCAAGACCTTTACAATGTTGGTGGTGTGCCAGCCGTTATGAAATATCTTCTTAAGAATGGTTTTCTTCACGGTGATCGTATCACGTGTACTGGTAAGACTGTTGCAGAAAATTTGGAAGCTTTCGATGATTTGACACCAGGTCAAAAAGTTATCATGCCACTTGAAAATCCTAAACGTGCCGATGGTCCATTGATTATCTTGAAAGGTAACTTGGCCCCAGAAGGTGCTGTTGCCAAAGTATCAGGTGTTAAAGTGCGTAACATTACTGGTCCTGCTAAAGTATTTGACTCAGAAGAAGATGCCATCGAGGCAGTTCTTTCTGACGAAATCGTTGACGGCGATGTAGTTGTTGTACGTTTTGTAGGTCCTAAGGGTGGTCCTGGTATGCCAGAAATGTTGTCATTGTCATCAATGATTGTTGGTAAAGGACAAGGAGACAAGGTTGCCCTCTTGACTGATGGACGTTTCTCAGGTGGTACTTACGGACTTGTTGTAGGTCATATTGCTCCTGAAGCTCAAGTTGGTGGACCGATTGCCTACCTCCGTACAGGTGATATGGTTACAGTTGACCAGGATACCAAAGAAATCACTATGCATGTACCAGACGAAGAGTTGGCGAAACGTAAAGCAGAAACTGAGTTACCACCACTTTATAGCCGTGGTGTCCTCGGTAAGTATGCTCACATCGTTTCATCAGCATCACGTGGTGCGGTTACTGACTTCTGGAATATGGATAAATCAGGTAAAGCTTAATCACATACTATAAAACAAAATCACATCGTATATTTGTGCGATGTGATTTTTATGATTCTAAGTTTTAGGGTTTTGTGTGAGTTAGTAATGTCTATCCACTGTCTTCTTAATAAAAAACCGATTGGAAAAGTCCAATCGGTTTTGGTTTTATTTTCCGCCCCGAGGTGAGATACCTAGGGCAATACGGCCATAACGACTAATACGGGTCATCTTCCAGACTGGTGAGTAAGTGGTTTCTACTTTGACAGAATTAATGCCATCAATTGCTTTTAGTTTTTCAGCGATTTCATATGGCATGGTCTCTTCACAGCCACAGCCAGTATCGGTAAAGGTCATAAGGAAGTAGCAGTAACCATTTTCATCAATGTTGATTTCATAAATCAAACCAAGATTGTAGATATCTAGCTCAATTTCAGGGTCGAATACAGTAGTCATTTGTTCAATAATTTGCTCTAAGAAGGGCTGGGCCAAATCATTGATTTTGATATCATTACGGAAGTTTTTCATAGGACTCGTTCTTTCTATTTTGCTTTTGTTTATTATGGCATAATTTAGGGCTTTTTTCAATCCGGTTTGGTAATATGAGGCTATAGTGGGCTTTGGATTGGCAACAAAAAAAATCCAACAGTAAGACCGTTGAAGCTAATGTGCCTCTATAATAAGCAGTTTTGTAACGAGAGTTACGTGAACACTGTCAATAATTGGAGCAAGAATGAAAATCCCAAACCATGCAGAATTGTCCACCATTCCTGAATAGGCAGATTCGGTAGCAACTACACTTACTATGGAAGTACCAATCAGTTAAGCCAAAGATTTTCCTTATATAACATATTTATACCCAAAAATAGTTTATCAAAAGCCTGCCTTCCTATCTAAACTGTTTGAAAAATGAAAGGAAAAATAGATTCGTAAGTAATTCTTCAAATGTCCTGAATGACTTGTCAAATTGACAGACAGGTGTGATTATGATATTCTCATAGTAAGAAATTTCAAGAGGAAATGAGGCTATTATGAGTATTGAAATGACCGTCAGCGAGATTGCTGAAATCCTTGGCGTTAGTCGTCAAGCAGTCAATAATCGTGTCAAACAACTTCCAGAAGAAGATACTGAAAAAAATGCTAAAGGAGTTACTGTCGTTAAGCGTAGTGGCTTGATTAAGTTGGAGGAAATCTACAAGAAAACCATATTTGAAGATGAGCCAATTGATGAAGAAACAAAACAACGTGAGTTGTTAGAGATTCTTGTAGACGAGAAAAACTCTGAGATTGCTCGTCTCTATGCTCAGTTGAAGGCCAAGGATGAGCAGTTGTCAAACATGGACAATCAATTGCGTGTCAAAGACGTGCAAATTGCTGAAAAAGACAAGCAAATTGATCAGCAGCAGCAATTGACCTTGACTGCTATGAAGGACAAAGAAGAGCTTAAATTGGAGCTTGATGAAGCTAAGGTAGAGATTGACGAAGCCAAGGCTCAAGTGGAAAAAATCCAGATTAAACAAGAAGAAACTGCTAAAAAAGGTTTCTTTGGACGTCTATTTGGAAAATAAAAAAGAAGCTGAGACTCGGTCTCAGCTTTAACTATTGTAGGAGATTAAGATGGAAAATTTAGAAACATATATTGCCTTTGATTTGGAGTTTAATACGGTGGATGGCGTTAGCCATATCATCCAAGTGTCGGCGGTTAAAATGGGACAGCACAAGGAAGTGGACCAGTTTGATTCTTTTGTCTATTCGAATGTTCCTTTGCAGTCCTTTATCAATGGTTTAACAGGGATTACAGCAGATAAGATTGCCAAGGCTCCAAAGTTAGAGTCGGTTTTGGCAGAGTTTAAGGCATTTATTGGTAATACACCACTTATCGGTTATAATGCACTTAAATCAGATTTGCCTATTCTAGCTGAAAATGGTTTAAACTTGGAAGAGCAATATGCTTTAGATGTTTTTGACGAGGCTTTTGACCGTCGTGCTTCTGATTTGAATGGTATTCTTAACCTTAAGTTGACTAGTGTGGCAGATTTCTTTGGAATTAAGGGACATGGTCATAACAGTTTGGAGGATGCTCGTATGACTGCACAGATTTACGAGGAGTTTCTCGAATTAGATGAGAATACCAAACTTTTGGAGCAACAGGAAGAAGTCAGTAACAATCCTTTTGCTGCCTTAGGTTTGGGTGGCCTTTTCGACTAGGACTTTACAGAAGCTGTAAAGGGTGTAAAGAGTGATAGCTAACTTTTTCTGTAAGAAAAGAAAATCCTCTAGGGTTAGGGCTTGCATATTACCTTGCGTTATAAGGTAGAATCTAGGTATCAAGGGTGGCAGATGTCCTCTTTTGATAGAAAATCTTAAAAGGTGGTGACTGAGATGTCGACGTTTTCAACAGGAGAGTTGGCTAAAGCAGCAGAAGTGTCTGTCAGGACTGTTCAGTACTATGATCAACGAGGTATTTTGACGCCATCTGAAGTCACAGAAGGTGGTCGGAGAATCTATCACGAATCAGACTTGGAACGCCTGCAAGTTATTTGTTTCTTAAGAGATTTGGACTTCTCAATCAAACAAATCAAGAAACTCTTGCAAGAGGAGAATAGGGAACAGGTTTTAGAGCTTTTGTTGACAGACCAAATCGAGAGTTTGGAAAAGTCTTCGAAGGAAATAGAGGTCAAACTAAAACGTGCCCGTCACTTGCAAAAAGCAACTGCTAAGTGGCGTCAACTTTCACTGGACGATTTGTCAGACATTTCACGTCTTATGGAAAATCAAAAATCATGGCGTCATTTGCAGTTGAGAATGTATGGGAGTGTCGTTCTAACCTCCCTTCTTTATCTGATAGGTCTACTGATAGTTATTTATTATTTTAAGTATCCTAGAGGTTTGTTTATTGTCTGCCCTGCATTTTTAATAGCCATAAATTTAGTGGTGTTTCACTATAGAAAGCAGTTTGAATACCTCTGTCCTAACTGTCATAAGATCTTTGGTCCTAGTTTTAAAGAGTTTGCTCTTGCAAGTCATACACCAAGGACTCGTAAACTGACTTGCCCTCATTGTCATATGAAGGCCTACTGTCTGGAGTTGGCCAAAAGTCAAACAAAATGAGTTTTCGAACATAAAAACGCTTGGACTGGCACTGCACCCATAAAATGAGACACAAGAAAACACTCTTGTTGAATTCTGGTAAACTAGAAACAGGAGTGTTTTGTTATGGTCAAAAAAGCATATTCAGTAGAAACTAAGCTAGCCTGTATCGAAATGAAGAAAGTAGATAAGTCAAATAAAGTTATCATGGATGCCCTCGGTGTCAAAAATGCTAGTCAGGTGAAGACCTGGTGGCGATGGTATCAGAATGATGAATTATACCGTTTCCACCAACCCGTGGGGAACCAATATACTTATGGTAAAGGGATGAAGCAGTTATCTGAAGTTGAACAGTTACGTTTGCAGGTAGATTTACTAAAAAAGTATCAGAGCTTGGTAAGAGAATCGACAAAGTAAGTTTTATCAAGCTAATTGAAGAGTATAAGAAAACTGGTCGCATGAGAGTTTTTCTCTTGTCCCATTATTGGGGTGCAGTATCTCTCTTGTTGTATATTATGGCTGAGTTGCTAAATGAGTATATAGATAAAGGAATCGTGAGATTCCTTTTTATTGTTTAGAATGGCAATTTGCCTGCAAAGGCACCCATTGATTTTTTAGTAGCTTCGTCGATTTGTCCAAGAGCATCGTTAAGGGCTTGAACAGTCATATCTTGAAGTGTTTCCACATCATCAGGATCCACAACAGCATCAGCAAAAGTGATGTTAACCACTTTTTTGTCACCAGTTAATTCAGCAACGACCAAGTCTTGGGCTGATTTTCCAGTGAAAGTTGTAGCAGCCAATTCAGCTTGACTTTTTTCCATTTGTTTCTGAAGCTTTTGTGCTTGCTTCATCATGTTTTGCATGTTCATCATAATAATTTCTAGATTCCTTTCATATAAAGGGTTTAGCCCCTTCTTGTTACTTTTTGATGCCTTATTTTTCCTAATAGAAGAGACAGTCGATACCTCAACTATTATACCATGTTTAGTTTGAATGACAAAGTGAGAGAGGGTCAAAGAGAATCCGTAATTATAAGAGAGTTAAGTTTGTTTACAACGATGGTATCACGAGGCTTTGTTAAAAAAGCTGTAGAAGCAATTACAGAATCCACAAATCCTTGAAGTTTTAAGACTTGTTATGAATAGTGTACAATGCTTAATTGTTAACCTAGTCAACATGTAATTGGAGATAGAAAAGGAGAGAGAAGATGACAATGCAAAAAAGAAATATTTTAGGGATGTCGGACTGCTTATAGTCTTGTGTATGAGTCTCTATACTTATTGTAATTTAAAATTTAACTCTGTTTATTATGCTCAGCATATCCCTCATAAGGAGGGGACAGAAACGGATTTAGTTATGTTGGTAAAGAATGTGGGGTGGATTTATACTCCTAAAATCGACAATATTATATATGATGATGGAACAAACGATATTATAAATACTAAAAGTAAATCTTTTCTAACAAAATCGGTAGTGTAAAATAAGTTGTGTAAACACAAAAAAGGAATAAATCCGTTATAGTAGAGTTGCAAAACATTACTAGAAAGAGATTTATTCCTATGACTCAGTTTACCACAGAACTACTTAACTTCCTAGCCCAAAAGCAAGATATTGATGAATTTTTCCGTACTTCTCTTGAAACAGCAATGAATGATCTGCTTCAAGCAGAGTTATCAGCCTTTTTAGGGTATGAACCTTACGATAAATTAGGCTATAATTCTGGGAATAGTCGTAACGGAAGCTATGCACGGAAAATTAGGCTATAATTCTGGGAATAGTCGTAACGGAAGCTATGCACGGAAATTCGAAACCAAATATGGGACTGTTCAGTTGAGTATTCCTAGAGATCGTAATGGGAACTTTAGTCCAGCTTTGCTTCCCGCTTATGGACGTCGAGATGACCACTTGGAAGAGATGGTTATCAAACTCTATCAAACCGGTGTAACGACTCGAGAAATTAGTGATATCATCGAGCGAATGTATGGTCATCACTATAGTCCTGCCACAATTTCTAATATCTCAAAAGCAACTCAGGAGAATGTCGCTACTTTTCATGAGCGAAGCTTAGAAGCCAATTACTCTGTTTTATTTCTTGACGGAACCTATCTTCCCTTAAGACGTGGAACCGTTAGTAAAGAATGTATTCATATCGCACTTGGCATTACACCAGAAGGACAGAAGGCTGTTCTTGGATATGAAATCGCTCCAAATGAAAACAATGCTTCTTGGTCCACCCTGTTAGACAAGCTTCAAAACCAAGGAATCCAACAGGTTTCTCTTGTAGTGACCGATGGCTTCAAGGGGCTTGAAGAGATTATCAATCAGGCTTACCCATTAGCTAAACAACAACGTTGCTTAATTCATATTAGTCGAAATCTAGCTAGTAAAGTGAAACGAGCAGATAGAGCGGTTATTCTGGAGCAATTTAAAACGATTTATCGTGCTGAAAATTTAGAAATGGTAGTGCAAATTTTAGAGAACTTTATCGCCGAATGGAAACCAAAGTATAGGAAAGTCATGGAAAGTCTGGAGAATACGGATAATCTTTTAACTTTTTATCAGTTTCCCTACCAGATTTGGCATAGCATTTATTCGACAAACCTCATTGAGTCTCTTAACAAAGAAATCAAACGTCAAACGAAAAAGAAGGTTCTTTTTCCTAACGAGGAGGCTCTGGAACGTTATTTAGTTACCCTGTTTGAAGATTATAATTTCAAGCAAAATCAACGCATCCATAAAGGGTTTGGCCAATGTGCTGACACACTTGAAAGCTTATTTGATTAACATTCTTCAACTCTACTTGAGTGTTTACACATAATTATTGACAGTATCTCATTTTATTAAATTAAATAATTAAAGAGATTCAGCCATAAGTTATAAAAAGTACTATAATGTTTTTAGTAAATCTTGTAAATAGAGTGCAAGATGTTCATGGGCAAAAAGATTAGCACGTTTTTCAGCTTCGGGATTATAATTTGTATTAGTATTCACATCGTATACATAGATTTTTCCGTTTTCAGATTCTATCCACTCAATTGCTGCCACATCAATTTTTGCTGAATTCAAAAATTTTTCGAACATATTCTGACGTTCGAGAGGAAGTGGGTCAGTTATTTCGAATTTATTTGATGTTTCTAACTGTTCGGAGCGACTTCCAATATTACATTCATCCGCAGGACAAAGTTGGAAACCATCAGATGAGTCAATTGATACTGTATATAGAAATTTTTGATTAATAAATTCAGATCTTCTAATTCTACCGTCTTTAGGTTTTACATATTCTTGTAATAAAGTAATGCCATCAATTGAAGGTTCGAAAAGAGGTCCTGTAACATAGTTATTTAATTCTTCTTCATTATTAAATAGTTTGACACCTAATCCTTTACCAGCTCTATTATGTTTAGTAATTAAAGGATAAATATTTAATTTTCTTGCTGCTTCAATTATGTTTTTTGAACCAAGGACAGCAATTGTTTTTGGGGTTGTAATTCCAACTTCATTTAGCTTTAGATACTGTTTAACTTTACTAACTTCAAAATTGATTGCATCGATACTATTTATAACTTTTCTATTATGGAATTCTAACCAAGAAATAACCTGTTCAGTGTATTCTGGAGCATAGCGGTGATTTCTTGTATGTGAAGATGCGGACATCCTATTATAAAATATTCCTTTAGGAGGTTCTTCTTGAAGATTTAAATATCCGCTAGATAGATCCCATAGTTCATATGGAATTTCATAATGTTCCAACCAATTTACTAAATGTTGAGTCCATTCTAAATTTTCATGTATTATATAAACTTTTGAAGTTTCCATTTTGTTCTCCTTTAAAACTTTAAAATAAATATTTTTTATTCAATTTCTCAATAATTAAAACTGTCATTCCTTGTCCAAGGACATTCAAAGCTGTTCTGCCAGCATTGACAAAAAAGTCAACTGCAAAGATTAATGCAACACCTTCTTTAGGAAGTCCTAACATTGTTGCTGAAGCAAGTAGAACTACAATTGCGCCAGAAGGAACAGTTGCTGCAGTTTTTCCGATAAGCGAGAGTATAAAAATGGTATAGATTATCTGAGAAGTCGACAGATTTATATTGTATACATTAACAATATAAATTGTGGCAATTGAAAAGTATACAGCAGCTCCCTGCAAATTAAAAGTATAGCCTAGGGGAACAACTAAGTCAGTAATATTCTCGTCAGATCCGTTATTTTTTAATCTTTTAAGAAGTTCAGGAAGGACTACACTCGAACTCCCTGAGATAAATGCAAGTAGTAAAAGATTCCATATACTTTTTATTAATTGAAAATAGTTTAATTCAAAAATATATGCAAGTAATGGGTAAAAAAACAAAGCTAAAATGCTATAAGCAACATAAGTACCAATTACAAATTCGCCTAAACTAATTAATTTTTCAAACCCTGTAGTAGCGACATCGCTTGCAATGAATCCGAAGACTCCGAAAGGGGCCACCCACTTAATAATTAGCTCAACTATCTTGTATATAGCATCAACCCATACATGTAAAGCGTTGATAAAAATTGAATTTTTCCTATTTTCTAAACTACCGATTCCAAAGCCAAGGAAAATTGCAAAAACTACAACTGGAAGGAGAGAACCTTGTGATAATGACTTGAATATATTTGCAGGTATGATTCCAAGTAAGAAGTCGTTTAAGTTAGTGTTGTTAGTAAGGTCATTTAATGATGTCTTTTGTTGACCAATATCAATTCCTTGACCAAATTTTAATAGATAAGAACCAGTTACGAATATTCCAGTAATAATTGTAGTAATGATAAAAAAATATAGGATACTTTTCAAAATTAGTTTTCCTAATGATTCTTTATTAAGTATTTCAGCAACAGAGAGGACAATGACTGGAAATACCAATGGTAAGATTACCATACTGACCAATGATATAAAAGCTTTCCCCAGAAATTGATATATACTAGAAAATTGAGGAAGTAGAGAACCAAAGATTGTACCAATAATAACTGCACTTATCATCTGTAACCCAATGGAAGATTTGTATTTATTATAATAATTATTCATTATTACTCCTTTCTATTACCAATAATTATATATAGGCTAGAATGAAATGTCTAATATATATTTTTTATCACACCTATTAGAAAATCGTATGACAATATCTAAAAAATTGTTATTCATGTGAATGTATATGATCAGCAAATATTTATAGACCATTATCTGTAATCGTCAACTGTTTCTTAAGTGTTTGATAATAAAATTATGGTAACATAGACGATAATTAAATTGAAATATTAATAGTAGCTTGTAAAAAGGGTATAAGTATGAAAAGTTCAAAGTTTTTATTTTATTTTAAAAATGGTTCAGATGCAGAAATTAGAAGTCCTATGTATTGATTCGTATTGAATGCTTACTTAACCTCATTCTGAGGTATAGTAAAATCTGTACTTTTGTTTTTTTAAAAATAATATAAAAAGCACTCTAGCTTCTATAGTTTAAACAAAACTACAGAAGCTAGAGCGCTATTACTATCAGAAGGAATATACATATGAGGTTAGAAAGGATCTCAAAGTAATCTAAAGAAAGCTGATTTTTCACCTGATTAATATCGTAATGTTAAGGATTTGTCATAGTTTTTGGTGTTGTTTTAAAAGTGAGTAGTTAGGAGTACAACAACCTTAAATTTCTTGTAGAGTAATCCCATATTTTAAGTAAAAAATCAACCGATTTTAGAATTATTTATCGTCCTTTTTAACCATATTTTTAACATCTTCAATTGCTCCTTTAACAGCATCTTTGGCATCTTCGGAAACTTCTTTAACTTTTGAAACTACTTTTTCAGCAGCTCCTTCTTTTTCAGTTTTTTTATCATCAGTTACTTTTCCGACACCTTCTTTAATAGCGCCTTTAGCTTGATTAAGTTTTTCTTCTACTGACATAGTGTTACCCTCCATTGGAAAATCAGATTATTGAAAATGAACGTTTTTAAACAATTCATTTAAATTTTTTTAGGCATAAAAGAATTTAGTGAACTCTTGGTTCTGCTTTAGCAGTTTCTTTGGTATCTTCGGCAACTCCTTTAACTTTTTCCTTTGCAGCTGAGAGGCCATCACCCAATCCCTGTTTTGCGTTTTCAAACTTATCGGAAGCAAATTCACTTGTTGATTCAACAGCTCCAGTTACTCGATCTTGTAGGCTTACTGAGTCTGCTTCATGTTGCTCTTTAGTCTTGATATCAACAACATCTACATTAACTTCAACCACTTCCAAATTAGTCATCTTAGAAATTTCTGAAACAACAACCTCTTTGATTTTCTTGTATAGTTCAGGAACATTCGTTTGATATTCAACAATTACGTTCAAATCAACAGCAACTTGCTTTTTACCTACTTCAACATTGACTCCGCTTGCAACGTTTTCAGTATTGATAAGTTTTTCAGTTAGGTTTGAGAGAAATCCACCATTAATGGCCAGCAAACCTGGAATATTTTCTAAAGAAAGACCAATAATTTTTTGAATGACTTTATCTTCGTAGGTCAATTCGCCTTTTACTTCTTCTACTTTTTTTTCTACATTTGACATATAAATCACCTTTACTATTTAAATAATTGTTTTTGTTGAATGTAATATCCAACTCCAACTCCTAGAGTGGCACAAATCAAGACAAATAAAGTCTTAAAAAAACCATAGGATAGGATGAAGCAAGCTAAGATAACACCCGCCAATCCGGAAAGAAATGAATATTGGTATTTTTTAAACCATTCCATTTTTTACTTCCTTACTTTACACGACTAACAGTTTTTTTACGTAGTGGTTTTGGCTTGTATTCTTTTACAGAAATATATAGTTTTACACGATGATTCATTCCAAAAAACTGTTTCAAACCATCAGCAATCTCATCTTTAATTATTTGAGTTCGTTTAATAATGTTGTCTGATGGAAGCATTTGTCCTTCTACGTGAACTAAACATTTATTCTTACGACTGTTTACCTTAATAGTAGGATCCTTTATAAAATTGTGATTAGCAACCACACAACGAACAAATCCTTCAATAGCTGAATTTTTTAATTTTAGTTCACCATCGACATCAGGTAATTAAATCTCTAAATATTGTTTAGGATAAAAGAGTGTAACAAGCATTAGAAACAACACTACAGCTGAAAGTACTAGAGCACCCAAGAAAATATATCTTGAAAGATAAAATTCTAAAAAGGAATTTTGATTCCAATCAACTAAATGAAGTCCTAAGCCACTGACTTTATGATAATCTAGCAAAATAGGAATCAAAATTGTCAAGATTAAAATACATAAAATAAGGTAAAGTATTTTTTTGGTTTTTGACATATTGAATCCTTTCATCAACAGAATTTGAACTTTAATCTATTCCTGTCAAGAAAGGTTCAAGTTCAATCATTTTTCCCTAGGAAAAATGATACTACTGAAACAACAATAACCGCTCCTAAGATTGATGGAATTAATGCCATTCCAGCTAGACTAGGTCCCCATGCACCGAAAAGTGATTGTCCAACAGATGAACCGACTAAACCTGCAATGATATTAGCGATTATTCCCATGGAATCTCCCTTTTTAGTGATTCCACCTGCAATAAGACCGATAAGCCCTCCTATGATAATAGCCCAAAGCATAATGTCTGCCCCCTTCTAAATTGAGGAAATTTAGATTGTTTGGAAAATCAAACAATCTAAGAGTTATAGTTATATTTTAGCTAAAACATTTTTTATATTAATCTTAACAATCATAAGATTAATATTAGTATATACCTGTAAATAACAGTGTAAGCTTATCAAATTGATAAGTCAATGAAAATGCTTGGACTTACAAAAAAATATAATGAAAACCATTAATCGTTTTTGCAAAATATTTCATAGATTTTCAAGTATGTTTATGTTATGATTCTTGTAGTTTTTTGAACAGTTTTGTGAATACTCTACATATGTAATTATTATTATCAGACCATTCTGATAATTGAATGATTCGTCAATAAAACCTTTGATTATGTTGGTATGACCATAAGATTTTTAGCCAATTAAAACGTTAAAAAAACCTCTCTAAGAAGTGATAGTTACGAAAGTGGAAATAAAATGTATAATTGAAGTATGTAAACCTTTACATACCTTTTCTTTATGAAGTATCATCCAATAAAAAGCCTAAATCATACACAGGATACTGTGTTATTTTCAGTAGGAGTTTAAAATTCAAAAAAGGAGATAATTACGGATTTTAGAGAAACATTGAATTGTCAGGATTACACTAAATTAGACAAATTTAGTAAACAGCTTGAGGGCTTTGAACGACTATTTAGAGACAAGGATTTGCTTGAAATGCGTTAGGAATTTGCCAAAATTAATAAGGATGAGGTCGTTGGTTTATGCTCAGAAATTAATGGATATAAAACAGGTTTTATGGATGCACTAACCCTATTGAATTCTGAACCAGATTTGCAATCTTTCAAAGAATTGTTTGAGGAGTGGTGGATTGATTATGAATTTGATCAACGTATCAATGTGCTACTTGGTCAATATCCTTATACCAATTTTGAGGAGAGAATTGATTATGGATTGAAAGAAGAATATGGAACAAGCTATCGTAAAGAAGTTGCAAAAATAATGATTGACGATTTAGTAAACATTAAAACTTATTTACATTTATTGAAAGCATTTCGTTACAAAAATACGGGATGCTTTTTCTGTTCACCCCCAATTTTTGTAACTAGGTAATACTTGAAATTGACACAAATTTGGTTGTTTTTGATAAATCTAAGCAACAATAAGTGATAAAGTGAAAAGGGAGGAATCTGAAAGAAAATGTATCTTTTATAGTACTCATTTTTTTGCGAATTATGATATATTTATTAATTAGGCGGATGAATATTTCTAGAGTTAAATAAAATATGACCGATACATGCTTTTTGGTGTATCTTGTTTGTACTCAAAGTATTAAATGAATATCCAATATTTAAAATTAATAAATATTATACAATGAGATAGAATGCTACAAAATGAAAGGCGATGTAATCCGATGAAGAAAGATAGATTAATTGCATTGACAGATGCTGTTCTAGCAATTATTATGACCATTTTGATTTTAGAGTTAGAAAAACCAACGACACCAAGTCTTCAAGCTTTTTGGGATTTACGGCAAAATTTCTTTGCTTATTTTCTTTCCTTTTTCTGGTTGGGATGGTTATGGATGATACTAAATACATTGTGGGAAAAGGTTGAGAAAATTTCTCAACAAATTGTTTGGTGGAATTTGTTTCTTTTATTTTTTGTTTCATTTATGCCCTATGCTACTGGAATAGTTAGTAGTCATTTCATGAATCATACGGCACAGCTCTTTTATGGACTAATCGTTATTGTTTCAACGGTAGCAAACTGGTTTTTACATAAAGTAATTGATAAACCCAATATGGATCAGAAAGAATTACTTGAAGCTACCGCACAATATAGAAAGTTATTGATACCTGACCTAATAATTAAAGGAGTGGGATTGATTCTATCATTAATTGTCTATCCTCCAATTATGATTTATAGTGTTTTAATTGCGGCATTTTACATCATAATTTTAAAAACACTATCTGAAAAAAGAGTGAATAACTAAAAAATGTTGACCAAAGTTAGGTGTATTATTTTAATGCTTACAGACCTAAACTATTCCCCTATTTATAATATATTGATTCATATTTTTTGAAATTAATCAGTAGATATCGTTCTGAAAAGCCTTGATAATACGCTATTTTTAGTCCAACTGGAACCCATACTTTTCAAACCAGGTCTTAAGAAAAATCGTAAAGTTTTACAATTCTCTAAAAAGAAAAGAATTGACGTTAAGTCAAGTTTTTAGAGTAACAAACGTAGAATTTTAATCTATTTATTTTAAGCACTTACCTTTTCAAATTGATTAGGTGTAAGATACCCTGAACTTTGATGGATTCGTTTTGAATTATAAAAGGCTTCGATGTACCAGAAAATACTCTGATAGGCTTCTTCAAAGTTCTTATATTTAAATTGATACATCCACTCTCTTTTTAAATGTCCATGCCAAGATTCAAGACTGGCATTATGATAAGGGTGTCCCCTTCGACTGAAAGAGTGAGTCATCCCATAATACTTAAGCAACTCTTCATACTCTAGACTCGTATACTGGCTTCCTTGGTCAGAATGAAGAATAACAGCTTCTGGATAGTCTTGTGATTTAATGGCCTTATTTAAAGTTCTTTGCACTAATTCTACAGTCATTCGCTTGCCCAAATCCCAAGCAATGACTGTACAATTAGTTGCTTTACTTAATAAAGACACTTTAAAGACAATGCAATTACTTGGGTTTAACTATAAGGAAGCAATCGGTGAACCTTTAACGGAAGCTTGCTCCAATGCTATAAGAGAGAAGCTTGGTGGTAGAACGAAAGGAAAAAAATCATCTAGATAGCAATGCGGACTTTTTGATATTTTGATGCTTAATTTGTACATTATTGGGTGAAAGTCCACATTATCTATATTATAATTAGTTGAATTGTATGGAATTTTGAGTTTTAGACCCTTATAAAAACATTGGTTTTGTACTTTGTTTATAGTAATACTTAAAACACTAGCGTTGCTAGTATTTTAATGTTGCTTAAAAGCCGTTGACGTAAAGTCGAAATAATATAATAATTCATGTATGGTTAAGATTTAAATAGATTTTCTATTTTATGGAAGGGTAGACAATATTCTTTCAACTAAGTTCTAAAAATAGATAGTTGTGCAAAAAAGATGTATTTTTATACCTCTTTTTGTTCACTCTTCAATTATGCTGTCACTGTCCATTTACTGTCCTATATTGTGTAAAATATATAAAAGTTGTTAAGTTTACTAGTAGTTAAATCCCTTAAAATCAGTATTTATAATGATAACAAGCCTAAAAAATTCTTGGAACAAGTTTTGCATGTTCATCATAATAATTTCTAGATTCCTTTCATATAAAGGGTTTAGCCCCTTCTTGTTACTTTTTGATGCCTTATTTTTCCTAATAGAAGAGACAGTCGATACCTCAACTATTATACCATGTTTAGTTTGAATGACAAAGTGAGAGAGGGTCAAAGAGAATCCGTAATTATAAGAGAGTTAAGTTTGTTTACAACGATGATATCACGAGGCTTTGTTAAAAAGCTGTAGAAGCAATTACAGAAGCCACAAATCCTTGAAGTTTTAAGACTTGTTATGAATAGTGTACAATGCTTAATTGTTAACCTAGTCAACATGTAATTGGAGATAGAAAAGGAGAGAGAAGATGACAATGCAAAAAAGAAATATTTTAGGGATGTCGGACTGCTTATAGTCTTGTGTATGAGTCTCTATACTTATTGTAATTTAAAATTTAACTCTGTTTATTATGCTCAGCATATCCCTCATAAGGAGGGGACAGAAACGGATTTAGTTATGTTGGTAAAGAATGTGGGGTGGATTTATACTCCTAAAATCGACAATATTATATATGATGATGGAACAAACGATATTATAAATACTAAAAGTAAATCTTTTCTAACAAAATCCTTAGGAAGCTTTTTATATGATAAGGATAATATGACTGTTGGTTTTAACAGTACGTTTAGATTTGAGGACGTCAGTTATTTTTCAGAAGAAGCAAAAAAATCAAGTTAATGAATCACAAATTAAACGAGAGATTAAGGAAGATTTTTCCTCAATCATGAAGGTTCATACAAAACCTTTTATCAATCTTCAATGGTTGTTTAATCTACTTTACCGAAGTAGGTTTAATTAGAGAATATAATCCTACAGAATATTTTTGTTGGGTTTATTGGCCTGGATGGCAGAGTGAAAAAAGCATGAGGGGTAATAGGTTTATTTCCTTGGTATTCATGACGGCTAACCTTTGAAAACACCTCGTTTTTATGCTACTATGAAAGTTGTGAAAAAACAGTTACAAGGCTTGACTCAGGTGGAGGTCAAGCAGCGGATAGATGCAGGTAAAACAAATTATTTTAAAGCAAAAGCTGGCTCCAGCAATTGGGAGATTTTTAGGCGTAATGTCTTCAACTCCTTTAATATGCTTAATTTTGCAATCTTTGTGGCCTTGATTGCTGTTCAGGCTTGGTCCAATCTATTTTTCTTCGGGATTATTGTGCTTAATGCCTTTACGGGGATGATGACAGAGTTGCGTGCCCGTCGCATGATTGATAAGCTCAATCTCATGAATCAGGATCAGATTCGTGTGGTGCGTGATGGACAGCTTGTTTCCATCGATCCTAAGGATATTGTCTTAGATGATATCATGCTCTTGTCTGCGGGTGAGCAGGTTCCCAGTGATGCAGTGGTTGTTGATGGAATGGCTGAGCTTAACGAGGCTATGCTGACTGGTGAGAGTGATCAGATTCTAAAGAAAGATGGGAAGGAGTTGCTCTCAGGTTCTTATCTTGTGAGTGGTCAAGTCTATGCTAAGGTCATTAACGTAGCCGAGGACAATTACGCCAACAAGCTTATGTTAGAGGCCAAGACTCATAAGCCAATCGTGTCCTGTATCCTTTATAACATGGACAAGATTGCTAAGTTTACGGGAAAGATTGTTATACCATTTGGGCTTGCACTCTTTTTCGAGGCTTACATGATTAAGCAGCTTTCTCTTCAAGAGTCGGTCGTTACCAGTTCAACAGCCCTTCTGGGAATGTTGCCTAAGGGAATTACCCTTTTGACTATTACATCACTTTTGACGGCTGTCATTAAGCTTGGGATGAAACACATCCTTGTGCAAGAGATGTACTCTGTTGAAACCTTGGCCCGTGTAGATGTGCTTTGTTTAGATAAGACAGGGACGATTACACAAGGAAAGATGACAGTTAAAGGTCTGGAGCTACTGTCAGAGCGTTTTACGAAAGAGGAGTTGGAACGTTTGCTTGCGGCTTATATGCAACATAGCAAGGATAAAAACGCAACAGCTCAGGCTATTCGAAATGCTTATGAGGGTCTGGAACATCATTATCAGGTAGGTGATGTTATTCCATTTTCAAGCAATCGTAAATGGGGTGCTGTGAGCATCAATGGGCTTGGAACTCTCTTTTTGGGAGCACCTGAGATGCTTCTTAAGGAGAATCCTAAAGAAGTCGATAAGGCTCAGGCGCGAGGGTCTCGTGTTTTGATTTTGGCTTGGAGTCAGTCAGGTATTGCCACAGAGACCATGATTTTGCCGAATGATATCGAGGCTTTGACCTTGCTTGAAATTGCCGATCCTATTCGTGAGGATGCTGCAGAAACTCTGGAATACCTGCGTTCAGAAGATGTGACACTTAAGATTATTTCTGGTGACAATCCAGTGACGGTTTCTCATATTGCTCATCAAGCTGGTTTTGCCGATTATCAAAGCTATATTGACTGTTCTAAGGTCAGCGATGAGGAGTTGGAGGCTTTGGCTGAGGATACTGCGATTTTTGGTCGTGTATCTCCGCATCAGAAAAAGTTATTAATCCAAACCCTTAATGCCAATGGGCATACCACGGCTATGACTGGTGACGGTGTCAATGATATCTTGGCACTGCGTGAGGCGGATTGTTCGATTGTTATGGCAGAGGGAGATCCGGCTACACGCCAGATTGCTAACTTGGTGCTAATGGATTCTGAGTTTAAGGACATTCCTGAAATTCTATTTGAGGGACGCCGTGTGGTTAATAATATTGCCCACATTGCACCTATTTTCCTCATTAAAACTGTTTATTCCTTCCTTTTGGGGCTTATCTGTATTGGCAGTATTGTTTTTGGAAAGGCGGAGTACCTCTTGGTCTTTCCATTCATTCAGGTTCAGATGACCTTGGCAGGTCAGTTTATCGAGGGTCTTCCACCATTTGTTTTGACCTTCGAACGTAATATTCGTCCTGTTGAGAAACATTTCCTCAGACGTTCGCTTCAGTTGGCTATTCCTAATGCCTTGATGCTGGTTATCAGTGTTCTTATTTTCCATCTGTCTCAGGTCTATCTTGGTATGAGTAGTACAGACATGCTGACGCTTTCTTATTATATGATGGGATCAACGGGTATTCTTGCCGTTATTCGTGCTTGTATCCCCTTAAATAAGGGGCGTGTGGCCTTGATTATCTACTCAGTCTTTGGCTTCTTAATCAGTTCCTACTATCTTCGAGATGTGATTGCAATCTCAACACTTAATAGCTACACATTGCCAATCTATCTGGTCGCAATGGCTATCTGTACACCGTTTTTCTTCTGGATTAGCTACAAACAAGGTGCTTTCCAAAAAGCACAAAGCAAAACTTAAGCTTGCTAACAGACTTTAGTTTTTTGATAGCTAAATAATAGGAAAATCCTTGATGGGCATTAGGTATGGTACAATAAAGGCATGAAAATAGTAGGGCACTTGACGCCAAAAGTCATTAAAGCTTTTAATTTAGACTACAAGCCTGGTGAAGACATCACGCAGTCTGCACAACGTAAGAAGCATATGGAAAAACATCGCCAGGAATTTAGTGATTTTGATGCCATCTATGAACGTATTCCAGAGATTATTGCTCATCCGGACTATATCGGTCGCCATCCTGATGGCCAGTCCTTGGAATACATCAAACGTATTGATGGTAATGTTTTAGTAGCGGTTACATTATGTGATAAACTTAATGTCCGTACCATGTTTGTGATTAAAGATTCTAAGCTGAAAAACTATCTAAATGCTGGTAGAGCGAAGAAAATGTGATATAACATGGGTAAGGAATAACAACGAGAGCGGAAGAGGTAGCCGCCGCACCTTCGGGACTGAAAGAGATGCAGGACTGTCACCCTGCCGTTGTTTATCAGCCCAAGAAGTCCCTTTCGGGGGCTTTTTTATTTTGTGTAGCTTAGGGGCAAGACTATCTCACTATCTGGATTAGGTATAGACTAATCCTATAGGAGAAGAATTGTCAAAATTAACAGAAAATTCTTGACATCTTTTTAAAAAGGAGTACAATAGTTAGTAAATCAGAAAGTAACTGGTCTTAGATTTTCAGGGAGCCTGCGGTGATTGTGAGTAGGTAATCGAGATGAGTGAACATTGGGCTGATTGGATGATAATGAGAAGGTAACACATATTCTTCTCGGTTGGCACCCCTTACCGTGCAACTCCTTGTTAGAGGAGATAGAGATGATGGTCGTTTTTTTGGAGACCATTAACTGAGGTGGTACCGTGTTAAACTAGATTTAATGCCCTCACAGAGTTTTTCTCTGTGAGGTTTTTTGCTTACTTTTATCTTTAAAGGTCTATTTACCTTAAAGGAGTATTATTTCATTATTCAATGAAAGGTTGGGTATTATGGATGCATTAAACGATATTCGAAGTGATATTGATAATATTGATAGTCAGTTAATTCGACTCCTGGCCCAACGTCAAATACTTGTGGAAAAGGCAGGGCGGCTGAAGCCAAAAGGAGATAAGTCCGCAGTCCGGGCGAATGATCGTGTTGCTCAAGTCATAGCTAACTGTCGCAAGGAGGCACTAGAGCTTGGCTTATCGCCAGATGTGGCTGAAAGTGTTTGGCGA
This sequence comes from Streptococcus thermophilus, assembly GCF_010120595.1. Taxonomy (NCBI): domain Bacteria; kingdom Bacillati; phylum Bacillota; class Bacilli; order Lactobacillales; family Streptococcaceae; genus Streptococcus; species Streptococcus thermophilus. Next base: position 2,011,868 of record NZ_CP038020.1, on the reverse strand, counting down.
AGCATGATTCAAGCCTTTATTGCTTTGGAAGAGAAAGTAAATAAAGAACACTAATGGTGCCGACACATCCTATAAAGGAGTCTTGTATCAGTCTTATTACTCTCGATAAACCAGTTTGAAAGGAAATACTATGAGAAAAATTTTACCAGCCGATACCTTAACACCAATCTTGGCTTATATGCGTGTTCAAGGGGAACACAAGGTTATCCTTGAATCTATTCCTCGTGAGAAGGAAAATGCACGTTTTTCTATTATTGCCTACAATCCGGTCTTTGAAGTAACCTTCAAGGATGGTGTTCTTTATGAAAATGGTAAGGCGATTGATCAGGATCCTTTCGAATACTTGGACCAAGTAACAGTCAAGGGCATCAAGTCTGACCTACCTTTCGCAGGTGGTGCTATCGGATTTGCAGGTTATGATATGATTGGTCTCTATGAAAATATCGGGGAGATTCCTGAAGATACGATTGGGACACCTGATATGCATTTCTTCATCTATGAGTCTTATTTGATTTTTGATCACAAAAAGGAAAAGGTTTATGTGGTTGAGGACAACATCTACTCTGACCGTGACAACGATGCGGTGCGTCAAGCTCTTGGTCAGGTGGTAACGATCCTACAGACTCAGGCGCCAAACGAGTTTACACCTCAGGCCTTGCAAGCTTTGCAATTTTCGAATCATATCGAAAAAGAGGTCTTCATGGATATGGTGGCTAAGGCTAAGAAACTCATTCGTGAGGGAGATATGTTCCAATGTGTGCTTAGTCAACGCTTTTCAGCGGACTTTGAGGGAGATCCTTTGGATTACTACCGTAACTTGCGCGTGACCAACCCATCAAACTACCTTTATTTCTATGATTTTGGAGATTATCAGGTGATTGGTGCCAGCCCAGAGAGCCTTGTTTCAGTGAAAAATGGAGAGGTGTTCACCAATCCGATTGCTGGAACTCGCCCTCGTGGCGCCAATGAGGCTGAAGATGCTGCCTTGGCGGATGAACTCTCACATGATGTTAAAGAAACTGCGGAACACCGTATGTTGGTTGACTTGGGACGTAATGATATTGGTAAGATTGCCAAAAATGGTACGGTCAAGGTGACCAAGTATATGGCGGTTGAGTATTTCCGCTATGTGATGCACCTTACTAGTGTGGTTAAGGGGCAACTCTTACCGGAGTTGACGTCCCTTGATGCTCTAAAATCAACTCTACCAGCTGGAACCGTGTCAGGAGCACCTAAGATTCGTGCTATGCGTCGTATCTATGAGCTTGAGCAGGAAAAACGTGGTATTTATGCGGGAGCTATTGGTTATCTGTCTGCGACAGGAGATATGGACTTTGCCATTGCTATCCGTACTATGATTCTCAAAAATCAAAAAGCCTATGTTCAGGCAGGTGCAGGTGTTGTCTATGACAGTGTTCCTGAAAATGAATTTTATGAAACGATTAATAAGGCGAAAGCTATGACAAGAATAGGAGATGTCCAATGATTTTACTAGTTGATAACTACGATTCTTTTACCTATAATTTGGCACAATACCTAGGGACATTTACAGAGGTGAAAGTCTTACGTAACGATGATGAGAAGCTCTATGAAGAGGCGGAAAAAGCTTACGGGCTAGTCTTTTCACCGGGTCCAGGTTGGCCAGCTGATGCGGGTAAAATGGAAGCCTTGATTAAGGATTTCGCTGGTAAAAAACCGATGATGGGAATTTGCTTGGGGCACCAGGCTATTGCGGAAACTTTTGGTGGTAAACTTGGCTTGGCTAAGAATGTCATGCATGGCAAACAAAGCAATATTACTTTTGAAACGCCATCGCCAATTTTCAAGGATATTGACAATGATGTCCCAATCATGCGTTACCATTCCATCGTTGTTGACCAAATGCCAGAGGGCTTTGATGTGACAGCCATCACAACTGATGATCAAGAAATCATGGCCATTCAACATAAGGAGCTACCAATTTATGGTTTGCAATATCACCCAGAGAGCATCGGAAGTCCAGATGGTCTCAAGATGGTTGAAAATTTTGTGAAAATTGTTGCAGGCTAGTTGGTTAGTCTTTTGACTAGATAAATCTAGGCTCAAAACATCTCCTAGTGCATCGGAAAATATTGAACCGTCTTTAGAAGGAAAACAGATATGAAAGAAATATTTCTACAAATCTCAAACCGACAAGACTTGTCTCAAGACCAAGTCCAAGCAGTCTTTGACCGCATTCTCAAAAATGAAGTCTCAGAAAGCCAAATCGCTTCCTTCCTTATGGGGCTTAAAATTAAGGGAGAAACATCAGATGAAATCACAGGTATCGTGCGTGCCCTCAAATCACATGCGACGGTCTTGCCTGAGACCTTCACAGATGCTATGTGTAACTGTGGTACTGGTGGAGACCAATCTTATAGCTTTAACATTTCAACAACGGCTTGCTTTGTCCTAGCAGCAGGTGGTATTCGTATGGCTAAGGCTGGTAACCGTTCGATTTCCTCTAAATCTGGTTCGGCAGATGTCCTTGAAGTCCTTGGAATCAACGTTGCGGCATCACCAGAAATCCTATCTAAAGCACTTGACGAGGTTGGTTTGGCCTTTATCTTTGCACAAACCATGCACCCAGCCATGCGTTTTATCGGTCCAGCTCGCCAAGCTCTTGGGATTCCAACGATTATGAACTTGGTTGGGCCACTGGCTAATCCGCTTGACCTTGAGACGCAACTCATGGGGCTCTATCGTGTGGAGCTGCAAGAGATTGTTGCTAATGCTATTCAACAGTTGGGAAGAAAACGTGCGGTTATTATCACAGGTCCTGACAATATGGACGAAGCTGCTCTCTATGGTACTAACACCTACACCCTTTTGGAAGATGGTCACATCAGCCAGCACACCTTTACTTATGAAGATCTGGGTATGGAAAAGGTTGAGTTGTCTGATATCACAGGTGGTGATGCCAAGGAAAATGCAGAGATTCTCCTTAGTGTCTTGAGAAATGAAGCTAGTCCTTATCTTGAAACAACAGTGCTTAATGTAGGTCTTGGTTTCTTTGCCAATGGTAAGGCTGGGACCATTAAAGAAGGTGTTGAGCTTGCTCGTCAATTAATTGCGGACGGATCAGCCCTAGAGAAACTTCGCAAACTCCAAGAGGTACAAGTATGAGTAAAGCTTTTCTTCCAACAATCCTAGAACAAAAAGAAAAAGAAGTGGCCCAGTTGGTCATGGAAGACTTACAGCCCTTGCGTCAGACCTATCGCCTTTATGATTTTCTCAAGTCAAATCAAAACAAGTTGCAAATTATTTCTGAAGTGAAGAAAGCCAGTCCAAGTATGGGTGATATTAACCTAGATGTGGATATTGTAGCTCAGGCCAAGACCTATGAGGAAAATGGGGCAGCCATGATTTCAGTTTTGACTGACGAAGTCTTCTTCAAAGGTGATATTTCCTATTTGAAAGAAATTTCGACACAGGTAGCGATTCCAACCTTGGCTAAGGACTTCATTATTGATGAGAAACAGATTGTGCGTAGCCGTAATGCGGGTGCGACAGTCATTCTCTTGATTGTAGCGGCCTTGCCAGAAGCTCGTCTCAAGGAGCTCTATGATTTTGCGACTAGCCTTGGCTTGGAAGTCTTGGTTGAAACGCATAATCTGCCAGAATTGGAAGTGGCTCACCGTATTGGTGCTGAAATTATCGGAGTAAACAACCGTAATTTGGTGACATTTGAGACAGATATCAATACCAGTCTTGAGTTATCGACGCATTTCAAGGATAAACCTGTTTATATTTCTGAGTCGGCTATTTTTACAGGTCAGGATGCTGCCCTAGTTGCCCCATATTTTAATGGGATTCTGGTAGGAACTGCCCTTATGACGGCTGACAATGTAGCTAAAAAGGTCAAGGAGTTGCAAATTGACAAAGGTTAAAATTTGTGGACTGTCGACACCAGAAGCAGTAGCCACTGCAGTTAAAGCAGGTGCTGACTATATTGGTTTTGTGTTCGCCAAAAGCAAGCGTCAAGTGAGTCTTGAACAAGCTCACGAGTTGGCTAAAGGGGTGACAGGCCAGACAAAAATCGTTGGTGTCTTTGTTTCACCAAGCCTTAAGGAACTGGAAGAAGCGATTAGTCAGGTTCCCTTAGATATCGTTCAGATTCATGGAACTTTTGATGAAGATCTGATTCCAAAGATATCAGTACCAGTTATTCGAGCAATTCAGATTTCGGATGGTGATTCTCAAGTCAAGAGCCAGGCGGGTTATCTTCTTTTTGATGCTCCTATTGCCGGCAGTGGTCAGACCTTTGACTGGCAACTCTTGGCTGACAAGCAGATTGAACAGGACTACTTTATCGCTGGTGGTTTGGCTGTGGATAATGTGGCAGAGGCCAAGGAAACCTTCCATCCCTATGCCTTGGATGTGTCCTCAGGTGTAGAGACAGATGGTTACAAGGATTTAAAGAAGATTAAAGCATTTATAGAAAGAGTGAAAGCATGACATATCAACAACCTGATGCAAAAGGATTTTACGGAAAATTCGGCGGTCAGTTCGTTCCCGAAACGCTGATGACAGCCGTTATTGAATTGGATAAGGCCTATCGTGAAGCCAAAGAAGATTCAAGTTTCCAAGCGAAATTGGATGACCTCCTTAAAAACTATGTTGGCCGTGAAACACCTCTTTACCACGCCAAACGTTTGACAGATCATATCGGTGGAGCGCAAATTTACCTTAAACGTGAAGACCTTAACCACACAGGGGCCCACAAGATTAACAATGCCCTCGGTCAAGTCTTGCTTGCTAAACGTATGGGTAAGAAGAAAATCATCGCCGAAACTGGTGCAGGTCAACACGGTGTCGCAACAGCGACAGCCGCTGCTCTTTTCGACATGGACTGTACCATCTATATGGGTGAGGAAGATGTGAAACGTCAGGCGCTTAACGTTTTCCGTATGGAGTTGCTTGGTGCCAAGGTATTTAGTGTTACAGATGGTTCGCGCGTGCTTAAGGACGCTGTAAATGCTGCTCTTCGTGCTTGGGTAGCAGGTATTGATGACACTCACTACATCATGGGATCTGCCCTTGGTCCTGCACCATTCCCAGAAATTGTTCGTGACTTTCAATCTGTCATCGGTCGTGAAGTCAAACGTCAATATGCAGAAATTTCAGGCGGTAAATTGCCTGATGCTGTAATGGCTTGTATCGGTGGTGGTTCAAATGCTATCGGTATGTTCTACCCATTTGTTAATGATAAATCAGTAGCCATGTATGGTGCTGAGGCTTCTGGTTTGGGGCTTGATACTGAAAAACACGCCGCAACCTTTGCCAAAGGTCGTCCAGGTATCCTTCATGGAGCCCTTATGGATGTCCTCCAAGATGCTCATGGTCAAATCATGGAAGCCTTCTCTATATCAGCTGGTCTGGACTACCCAGGGGTTGGTCCTGAGCACTGTTATTTCAACAAAATAGGACGTGCGACTTACGACTCTATCACAGATGAAGAAGCTCTCGAAGGATTCAAACTTCTGTCACGTTTGGAAGGTATTATCCCAGCTCTTGAGTCTAGCCATGCCATTGCGCTTGCACAAAAAGTGGCAGCTAAGATGTCGCCAGACCAAAGCCTCATCGTCTGCCTCTCAGGTCGTGGGGATAAGGACGTTATGCAGGTTAAAGAACGTTTTGAAGCTGAAGCAGAAGGGAAATAAACCATGACAAAAACACTGACAAAACACCTACAAGCTATCAAAGACAGTAAACGCGGTATTTTCGTGCCCTATATCATGGCTGGTGACCACGCTAAAGGTCTAGACGGACTCTTTGAGACTATTACTCTCTTAGAAAATAGCGGTGTTTCAGCTATCGAGGTGGGTATTCCATGGTCTGACCCAGTGGCTGATGGTCCCATTATTGAACTAGCAGGACAACGTAGTTTGGCTAAAGACGTGACTTTAACAGCTATCATCAAGAAGCTTCAAGAAAAAAAGACACAGGTGCCTTTGGTTATCATGACCTACATCAACCCAGTTTATCAGTATTGTATTGAAGCCTTTGTCAAAGATTTAGCAGAGACTTCTGTCAAGGGGCTCATCATTCCTGATTTGCCAAATGAACATGCTGACTTTATCACTCCTTATTTGAGAGACAGTGACATTGCTCTCGTGCCTTTGGTCAGCTTGACTACAGGCATTGATCGTCAGAAACAGTTGATTGATGGTGCAGAAGGCTTTATCTACGCCGTTGCCATCAATGGTGTTACTGGTAAGACTGGTAATTACCGTGATGACCTTGATAAACACTTATCTAACTTGACTGCCTATGCAGACATTCCAGTTCTCACAGGTTTTGGTGTGTCAACAGAGGAAGACATTAAACGCTTTAATGCTGTGTCAGACGGTGTTATCGTGGGATCAAAAATTGTCCGTGACCTGCACGACGGTAAGGAAGAAGAAGTCGCTGAATTTGTTACATTCGGCTCACATTTTGAAAAATAGCAGATGATGCTCTCCAGAAATGGGGAGTATTTTTCATCAAAAATAAATCTACAAATGTAGATAAAATTCTTGACACCTTTCTATAATAGTGTTAAAACAAATCTACAAATGTAAACAAATAAAAGCATTCAGAAAGGAACTATTATGCTGGCAATTTCATCTGCAGAATGGGAAGTCATGAGAGTGCTCTGGGCTAAGGGGCAAGCGACTTCTTCAGAGATTATAGAGATTCTAGCTAAGAAGCTAGACTGGTCGGCTTCGACAGTTAAGACCTTGATTGGACGTTTGGCGGATAAGGGTTACCTAACCAGTCAGCGTCAAGGACGCGGGTTTATCTATCAAGCTAGCCTAGGTGAAGATGAGGCGAATTTTCAGGCTTTAGAGGCTGTTTTTGACAAGATTTGTTTGACCAAACATAGCGATTTATTGGGTCAACTCATCGCAAAGACACCAATGACGCAAGCTGATGTGGATAAGTTGCAGGCCTTGCTTTTAGCAAAAGCACCTGTGGATCAGGTGGTTTGTGACTGTGTGCCTGGCCAATGCGCTTGTGGGCATCATATGGAGGTGAATTAGAAAATGTCAAAAGAAACTTTTGTGGTTAATGGGATGACTTGTGCGTCCTGTGTGGCCAATGTTGAAAATGCTGTGAATAATTTGGATGGTGTGGACAAGGCTGTTGTTAATCTGACCACGGAAAAAATGTCTGTGGATTACTCTGGGAACAAGGTTAGTCCAGAAGCTATTGAAAAAGCTGTGGCTGACGCTGGTTATGAAGCCCAAGTCTACAATCCAGATACAGCTAAAAGTCAGGAAGAACGTGAAGAAGACAAAATCCACAAGGTGCGTGAGCGCCTCATTTGGTCATCGGTCTTCACCATTCCTCTCTTTTATCTAGCTATGGGGCCAATGGTCGGTTTGCCTGTGCCAAACTTCTTGTCTCCTCACCATGCAGCCTTGAGCTATGCCTTGGTGCTTTTGATTTTGACAGTGCCCGTTATGTGGTTGGGTCGTTCCTTCTATAGTAATGGTTTTCGTACTTTGGCCAAGGGTCACCCTAACATGGACGCCTTGGTAGCCTTGGCAACTTCAGCGGCCTTTCTTTATAGTCTCTTTGGTACTTATCACATTTCTTTGGGGCATGTCCATCACGCCCACCAACTTTATTATGAGTCGGTAGCTGTTATCTTGACCCTGATTACTCTAGGTAAGTATTTTGAAACCCTCTCTAAAGGTCGGACTTCAGATGCTATCAAGAAACTCATGCACTTGTCAGCCAAGGAGGCAACCGTTCTTCGGGACGGTAAGGAAGTCAAGCTTCCTGTGGATAAGGTTGTTCTTGGTGACCATATTGTGGTCAAACCTGGGGAAAAGATAGCCGTGGATGGTCAGGTGATTTCAGGTAGCTCTGCGATTGATGAGAGCATGCTAACAGGTGAGTCCCTCCCTATTGAAAAATCTGTTGGTAAACCAGTGTTTGCAGGTTCTATTAATGGTCAAGGTAGCTTGATTTATGAGGCTGAAAAGATTGGTAAGGACACCTTGCTTTCCCAAATCATTAAATTGGTTGAAGATGCCCAACAAACCAAGGCACCTATTGCCAAGATAGCCGATCAGGTGTCAGCAGTCTTTGTTCCTGTTGTCATGGCTATCGCCTTTGTATCTGGCCTCTTTTGGTACTTTATCATGGGACAAACCTTTACTTTTGCCATGACTGTAGCAGTTAGTGTATTGGTCATTGCTTGTCCATGTGCATTGGGACTTGCGACACCGACAGCTATCATGGTTGGTACAGGGCTTGGCGCTGAGCACGGTATTCTCTACAAGCGTGGGGATGTGCTCGAGCTAGCTCACAAGGCTGACGTCCTCGTTTTTGACAAGACAGGAACCATTACTCAAGGGAAACCTCAGTTGGTTTCTAGCTATACCTATGGCAATAGTGGAGTAGCCGCCTTACAACTTTTGGCATCATTGGAAGCCAAGTCTGAACACCCCTTGAGTCAAGCAATTCTTGTAGCAGCAGAAAATGCTAACTTGGACGTGTTAGAGATGGACAATTTCTCAAGTTTGACTGGACGAGGACTTACTGCCAGCTATGCAGGCAAGACTTATCTAGCTGGGAACCAAACTCTTATGGCAGAGGAAAAAGTCGACTTGACTTCAGCACAAGCTGATTTCCAAAACTTGACAGATGATGGTGAAACTCCTATATTCCTAGCTGAAGATGGCAAGTTAATCGGACTCTTTGGTGTATCCGATCAGGTTAAAGCAGATAGTGCAGATATGGTGGCGGCTCTTCATCAAATGGGCAAGGAAGTCATCATGTTGACTGGTGATAATGACCAAACAGCCCAAGCCATCGCTCAAAAGGTTGGCATCAAACGTGTCATCAGTCAAGTGCTTCCGCAAGAAAAATCTAGAGTGATTAGCGACCTTCAGGTAGAAGGAAAATCAGTCATCATGGTTGGTGATGGTATCAATGATGCCCCAGCCCTTGCGACTGCTGATATCGGTATTGCCATGGGGTCAGGGACAGATATTGCCATGGAAAGTGCGGATATGGTCCTTATGAAACCCAACCTCATGGATGTGGTCAAAGCTTTGAAAATTAGTCAGGCGACTATCACAACGATTAAAGAAAACCTCTTTTGGGCCTTTATCTACAATATCTTGTCTATCCCAGCGGCTATGGGTGTCCTCCACCTCTTTGGAGGTCCCCTTCTTGATCCAATGATAGCAGGATTTGCCATGAGTTTTAGCTCTGTTTCGGTCGTTCTTAATTCTCTGCGTCTCAAGCGCTGCAAAATTTAAGTGTCGATTACTTACAACTCCCGCCGCTTAAGGTGTGTATTAAAAACTAATTAAAGAAAAGGAAGAAAGAAAAATGACAAAAACTTATAAAATCACAGGAATGAAATGCCAAGGATGTGTTAACACCGTTACTGAAAAACTCTCCGCTGTCAAAGGTGTAGACAAGGTCCAAGTTGACCTCGAAAACAAACAAGTCACTATCGAAGGGAAACCTTGGAAATGGTCTCTCAAACTTGCCCTAAAAGGCACTAAGTTCGAGCTTGGTGACGAAATTTAAGACAGGAATGAAACAGCTCTTAGGCTGTTTTTTTTGTCCATAATCTTTTTGAAAAACTCTTCCTTTTGTGATATGATTAGGGTAATTATGTTCTCAAAAAGGAGACTATTCTCTCTTTAAAACTGAGACTAGAAAATCAAGAAAAGAAAACGGTATACCTATGTCTAAACAAACCCTTATCCTTCTCTATGGTGGACGTTCAGCAGAACGTGAAGTGTCTGTACTATCAGCTGAGAGTGTTATGCGTGCGGTAGATTACAACGCATTTGAGGTTAAAACCTACTTTATCACTCAGTCTGGTGATTTTATCAAAACACAAGAATTTATAGAAACCCCAGGTGATGATGAGAAGCTCATGACTAATGACACTGTTGAGGCTAGTCAGGCTATTAAACCAAGCGATATCTACGAAGAAGATGCTGTGGTCTTCCCTGTGCTTCATGGTCCTATGGGTGAGGATGGTTCTATCCAAGGTTTCCTTGAAACCCTCAAGTTGCCATACGTGGGGACCAATGTTCTTTCATCAAGTGTAGCTATGGACAAGATTATGACCAAGCGTATTCTTGAAGTTGCTGGAGTGCCACAGGTTGCCTACACAGGCTACATCGAGGGTGAAGATTTGGAAGCAGCAGTAGCAGAGACACTTGAAAAATTGACCTTCCCAGTTTTTGTCAAACCAGCCAACATGGGGTCATCTGTTGGGATTTCTAAAGCTGAAAATGAATCAGAGCTTCGTTCAGCGATTGATCTTGCTCTCAAATATGATAGCCGTATCTTGATTGAGCAAGGTGTAGTTGCTCGTGAAATCGAAGTTGGTATCCTTGGAAATACGACTGTCAAAACGACTGATCCGGGTGAAGTGGTCAAAGACGTGGCTTTCTATGATTACCAAGCCAAGTACATTGACAATAAGATTACCATGGATATTCCAGCTCGCGTGCCTGTCGAAGTCATGACGCAAATGCGTGCCTATGCGGCCAAGGCCTTTCGTGCTCTAGGGGGTTGCGGTCTTGCCCGCTGTGATTTCTTCCTGACAGAGGATGGAGCCATCTACCTTAATGAGCTCAACACCATGCCAGGTTTCACTCAATGGTCAATGTACCCACTACTTTGGGAAAATATGGGACTCTCTTACTCAGATCTTATCAAGGAATTGGTAGTTTTGGGACAAGAAATGTTCGACAAACGTGAAAGCCATTTGATTTAAGAACGATGATTTATAAGAAAGACATCTTAGTCTCGGAGAAATCTCTGAGATTGAGATGTTTTTTTCTTTATAGAAATCCAGATTGTATTTATATCTTTTCTTTATCACCTTGATAAAAAATACATATTATCCAAAGAAACTCAGCGGTGGTAGAATAAAGCTAACGTTTCAAATAATAATATAAAGCAATTTGTTCGTTTTTGATGAAGATTCACCTATCGTAAATATCGTCAGAGACGAGTGATGGTCAAAGGGCCAGAAGTAGATGTCAGTGGGTGCTCACGGATTTTTACACTCCCTTTATATCTTGTGGAATTGAACACAGGCTAAATTCCTAGAGCAAAAGATAAACTTCCTAGTGTGCCAGCACACGTCGTCAGTTTCCTATTTACTTTATGAAATTTCACACGCCCTTTGTATCTTGTTTTGAGGAGGTAAATTTTGGACTGGTCCATTGTTCAACAGTATTTGCCCTTCTATCAGAAGGCATTCTTTTTAACCTTACATATTGCTGTTATGGGGATTATTGGGTCCCTTCTTTTGGGCTTGGTGGTGAGTGTTATTCGTCATTACCGAGTGCCGATTTTGAGTCAGCTTTCGACGGCTTATATTGAGCTGTCTCGTAATACGCCATTTTTGATTCAGCTCTTCTTTCTCTACTTTGGTTTGCCTCGTATCGGTTTGGTTCTATCCTCAGAGGCTTGTGCTGTGGTAGGTTTGATTTTCTTGGGTGGTTCCTATATGGCGGAGTCCTTCCGAAGTGGTCTAGAGGCTGTTAGTCAGACCCAGCATGAAGTGGGCCTATCTATTGGCTTGACGCCGTTTCAAGTCTTTCGCTATGTGGTCCTTCCTCAGGCAGTGGCTGTGGCGCTTCCGTCATTTAGTGCCAACGTTATTTTCCTTATTAAGGAAACATCAGTATTCTCAGCGGTAGCCTTGGCGGATTTGATGTATGTAGCTAAAGATTTGATGGGTCTTTACTACGAAACTGATGTGGCTCTAGGAATGTTGGTGGTGGCTTATCTCTTGATGTTGCTACCGATTTCTCTAGTCTTTAGTTGGATTGAAAGGAGGTTACGATATGCAGGATTCGGGATTTCAGGTTCTTCTTCAGGGGAATAATTTCCTACGTATCTTACAAGGTTTAGGCGTGACTATTGGAATTTCAATCGTTTCGGTTCTTCTTTCCCTTTTACTAGGAACTCTTTTTGGGATTGTCATGACTTCAAAGTCTAAGATTGTTCGGTTTTTGTCACGAATTTATCTAGAATTTATTCGTATCATGCCTCAATTAGTTTTGCTATTTATTGTCTATTTTGGTCTGGCTAGGAACTTTAACATCAATATCTCAGGTGAGCTATCGGCTATTATCGTCTTTACCCTTTGGGGAACGGCTGAGATGGGCGATTTGGTGCGTGGGTCAATCACGTCGCTACCGAGACACCAGTTTGAGAGTGGAAGGGCTCTTGGCTTGACCAATGGGCAACTCTACACCTATGTCATTATTCCGCAAGTCCTGCGTCGCTTGTTGCCTCAGGCTATTAACCTGGTGACACGGATGATTAAGACCACATCTTTGGTGGTTTTGATTGGGGTGGTTGAGGTGACCAAGGTTGGTCAGCAGATTATCGATAGTAACCGCTTGACTATTCCAACAGCTTCTTTCTGGATTTATGGTACAATTTTGATTCTTTATTTTGCCATTTGTTACCCAGTATCTAAGCTGTCTACATATCTTGAAAATCGTTGGAGGAATTAAGATGACAGAAAGCATTTTACAAATTAAGGATTTGAAAAAGTCCTTTGGGGACAATCAAATTCTCAAAGGCATCTCCTTAGATGTTAAGCAAGGTGAAGTCGTTGTTATCCTGGGTTCCTCAGGTTGTGGGAAATCGACTTTGCTACGCTGCATCAATGGCTTAGAGACTATCCAAGGAGGCGATATTCTCCTAGATGGTAAGTCTATCACTGATAGTAAAAAGGATTTCCACCTGATTCGTCAGAAAATCGGAATGGTCTTTCAAAGTTATGACCTCTTCCCGCATTTGGATATCCTGCAAAACCTGATTTTGGGGCCAGTCAAAGCTCAAGGGCGTAACAAGGATGAAGTCATTGCAGAGGCTGAGAAACTCTTGGACCGTGTGGGACTTTTGGATAAGAGACACAGCTTTGCGCGACAACTATCAGGTGGTCAAAAGCAACGGGTAGCCATAGTCCGTTCCCTGCTCATGCATCCTGAAGTTATCCTCTTTGATGAAGTGACGGCTTCACTTGATCCTGAGATGGTTCGTGAGGTTCTGGAATTAATCAATGACCTGGCTCAAGAAGGATGTACCATGTTGATTGTAACCCATGAACTTCAGTTTGCGCGTGCCATCGCTGACCGTATTATCTTTATGGATAAGGGTGTCATCGCTGAGGAAGGTACTGCTGAAGAATTCTTCAATCATCCAAAGACACAGCGGGCTCAAGAGTTCCTCAATGTCTTTGATTTCAGTCAGTTTGGTGTCTATTTGTAACCCATTGTTTTTAGTGAAAGTAAATTATTTTAGGAGAGAATTATGAAACTAACAAAGAAAATTTTTGCCCTATTAGCCCTCGTCTTTGCCTTGGTGGCAGTGACTGCTTGCTCAAGTAACAGTAGCTCTGGTAAATCAACAGCCAAAGCACGTACTATTGAAGAAATTAAGAAGAGTGGTGAGCTTCGTATCGCCGTCTTTGCGGACAAGAAACCTTTCGGTTATGTAGATAACAAGGGTGCTTACCAAGGTTACGATATTGAACTTGGTAACCGTTTGGCCAAAGACTTGGGTGTTAAACCGAAATACGTCTCAGTAGATGCGGCCAACCGTGCAGAATTCTTGATTTCAAACAAGGTAGATATTACGCTTGCCAACTTTACAGTAACTGATGAACGTAAGAAACAAGTGGACTTCGCCCTTCCTTACATGAAAGTCTCAATCGGTGTAGTGTCACCTAAAGACAAGGTCATTAAGGACGTCAAAGAGCTTGAAGGCAAGACCTTGATTGTTACTAAGGGGACAACTGCTGAAACTTATTTTGAAAAGAACTACCCAAATATCAAATTGCAAAAGTATGATCAATATAGCGATGCCTACCAAGCACTCCTTGATGGTCGTGGCGATGCCTTCTCAACAGATAATACAGAAGTTCTTGCTTGGGCTTTAGAAAACAAAGGCTATGAAGTCGGAATCACATCACTTGGTGACCCAGATACTATCGCTCCAGCCGTTCAAAAAGGTAACAAAGAACTCCTTGACTTTATCAATAAAGACATTAAGAAACTTGGCGAAGAGAATTTCTTCCACAAAGATTATGAAAAAACACTTCACCCAACTTACGGTGATGCTGCTAAAGCTGATGACCTCGTTGTTGAAGGTGGCCAAGTGAAATAAGACCGACACCCTCTTAGAGAGGTAAGTCTTGCTTAATAAAAATAAACAACCACTCCTGCTTATATCTAGTCTAGCTAGAAGCAGGAGTGGTTTTACTTGTTTTTATAGTTTCTTTTGATCTTCCATTCAACGAAAAGGACATATATAAGAAAGCCACCCAACATTCCAAATACGATATAAGGTCTCAGACGATCAAACAAGGTCTTTCATTGACATAAGGGATTTTGAACCGTCTTTTCAGGTAATACTTTTGTCCTTATCATCCACTAGTTTGTGGGATTCGCCATTATAGGTCAGATAATTGTCTTTACGAACATACATCTTCAAATAGTTGTAGCCATTCTTAGCGGGAAGGTCTGAAAGAAGGTGCTCCCTGGCATAAATTTCAATGAGGGTACCGTCCATTAAAGCTTTCAATCTCATCAATGCGTGCATTTTTGATGAGGACATTTCCATCTTGAACAATCTCCCAATCAATCTTACTTCCCTCGCCACCTCTTTCGTAGGATATGGCAAGCTGATGGCTTTTAGATTGCCAAAGACCGTAGATATCGTCTTTATAAACGTCATGACCAAAGAAAATACCATAGATAATGACTACAGGTAAGAGGATTAGGAAATCTATGCCAAAAATGTTAGCTAAACGGTCTGTAAATTTATCCCAGCGTGCTCGCCATCCCGTTTTGCGTTTCTGTTGTTTCCGATATGCTTTTTGTGGATGATATTTTCGATTGAGATTCTTTCGGTCAGCGTATTTTCTTTTTGTTTGGTGTCTCATTGAGCTTCTCTCTCCTCTTTTGCCGAGCCTCTATAATGATAAGAAATGAGCAAATACCAATAAGTATCAAATAGAAGGATTCAAAAACATCATCTATAGTGGTTTTCCGTTGACCATAAGGGCTGGTGGAATCATCTTTCCAAGTGATGGACCTGTTTCCGGAGTCTATTCGTTTGTAGGACTCACCATCATAGGTAATATAATTGTTTTTACGAAGATAGAAATCCATATAGCTGAAGCCGTTCTTGGTGGGGAGGTCTGTTAGGTAGCCTTCCACAGTGTAGAGCTCCATGTGAAGAGTTCCGTCATTAAGCCGCTTGACTGGGCGAGTTCTAGTAGCATAGATAATATCCTTACCATCCTGTGTGACCTGCCAGTCAATATTTCCTCGTTTCCGAATATGCTTACAGGAAGTCGCTAACTGATGATGATCAGACTGCCAGAGACCATAAATATTATCTTTGTTGACGGTATAATGATTGTAATAATATAAACCACCATATAGCAGTGCTAGTATTAATAAGATGATCAATCCAGATGTTGGCTCTAGTAGAACTACCATTCTCCAATTAAAGCGCTGGCTTTAGGTTCTTCAATACTTTGGCAGTCACTTCTTCTGTCTTTCTCTTTGTTAGAGAAACTGATTGATTTTTTTCTTTGTCATGCCTAATCCTTTCATCAACCATTGTAACAAATTCATCTCCCAAGCAAAAGCTAGCCCGATTTGTGATATAATTGGGAGTGATTGAAGTCAAGAAAATCTTATTTCTTGTCAGACTTGTAAAAAATATAATAGAGGATTTTAAGATGAAACTGACACTCCATGAAATTGCCAAGGTTGTTGGTGCTAAAAATGATGTCACTGCCTATAAAGATGTCACCCTAAACCAGATTGAATTTGACAGCCGTAAGATCACAGCGGGGGATCTCTTTTTGCCGCTCAAAGGTGCGCGTGATGGGCATGATTTTATCCAAACAGCCTTTGACAACGGTGCTCTAGCGACATTCACAGAAAAAGAATTACCGGCTGATCAAGCCCACATCCTAGTTGATGACACTCTTGAAGCCTTCCAAGAACTAGCTGCCTACTATCTTGAAAAGACTGGTGTTGATGTTATTGCTGTGACTGGTTCTAACGGTAAGACAACCACCAAGGACATGATTCATGACATTTTGGCAACGACCTACCGCACTTACAAGACACAAGGTAATTACAACAATGAGATTGGTCTTCCTTATACAGCCCTCCACATGCCTGATGATACGGAGAAAATTGTCCTTGAGATGGGGCAAGACCATATGGGAGATATTCATCTCTTGTCAAGCTTGGCTAAGCCAAAAACAGCCGTTGTTACCTTAATCGGAGAGGCTCACTTGGAATTCTTCGGTAGCCGTGACAAGATTGCTCAAGGTAAAATGCAAATGCAAGACGGTATGCCTGATGGTAGTCTCTTGCTTGTGCCATGTGATCCAATCGTTGATCCTTTCTTGCCAAGCAATCTTGAAGTGGTACGCTTTGGAGATGGTGCAGAGCTTACAGTCTCTGAGTTGACGGAATACAAGGATCATCTTACCTTTTCAACAAAGTTCCTCGACGGACAAGTTACCTTGCCAGTCACTGGAAAATACAATGCCACAAATGCCATGGTTGCTGCCTATGTCGCAAAACACTTGGGTGTAACTGAGGAAAATATCCTCTCAGCTCTTGCTAACTTGCAACTCACAAAAAACCGTACCGAATGGAAAAAAGCGGCTAATGGAGCGGATATTCTTTCTGACGTCTACAATGCCAATCCAACAGCTATGAAGCTCGTTTTGGAGACCTTCTCAGCCATTCCTAAGAATGAAGGAGGCAAGAAAATCGCTGTCCTAGCTGATATGAAAGAACTCGGTGAACAGTCTGTACAACTTCATACACAGATGATTTTAAGCCTGACACCAGATGCTATTGATACGGTGATTTTCTATGGTGAAGACATTGCAGAATTGTCACAACTTGCCAGTCAAATGTTCCCACTTGGTCATGTTTATTATTTCAAGAAGACATCTGATGAAGACCAATTTGATGCTATGGTCAAACAAATCAAAGAAAGTCTAGGCGAATACGATCAAATCTTGCTTAAGGGCTCTAACTCTATGAACCTAGCCAAGGTTGTGCATGAACTCCAAGCTAAGGATTAAGTTCTCTAACCTGCTCTCTAAGCAGGTTTTTGATTTACCCTGAAATTTGATATAATAGCAGGCATAGCAATTTCATCAGGAGAAGAGAATGAAGGATTTTTTGACAATGACCCCAACTCATCCCCCCCATATACCTCTGCCCTATTATTTGCTTATGCTCTTGGCGATGGTACTCTTGAGTTACCTGAGTTGGCTTTGGCATAACAATAATGTATGGCGTTGGACCTTTATCACTATTCAAGCCATTCAACTCTTTGCCCTCTACACCTGGTACCTCTGGCAAGGCTTTCCTCTTTTTATTAGTCTGCCCCTTTACCATTGCCGTATGGCCATGTTTGCTGTTCTCCTCTTGAAAAATAGTAGGACAAAGACCTACTTCGCTATTATGGGAGTCGTCGGAACCTACTGTGCATTGATTTACCCAGTATTTGATCCCTATGAGTTTCCTCATATCACAGGATTTTCTTTCCTAATTGGTCACTATGCCCTACTTGTCAATAGCCTGAATGTCATTTTTAACAGTTATAAAACCCATCCCATCAGCCTAGGACTGATCGTGGTGGCTACCTTCCTACTAAATCTAGGTCTGGTAATAGTTAATCAGACCATCGGTGGAAACTATGGGATGCTTAAACACACGCCATTTATTATGGGACCCCCCTTAGTTGTCAAATACCTTGCTGTTTCAGGAACTTTGATTATTCTTATGATAATTATGAAAAAGAGTCTGGAATATTTTGAAGATAAGTATTGAATAAATGAAGAAACACGCCATCAGAAAGCTGATAGCATGTTTTGTCATTTTATTTGTTTTATTCTAACACAAAACGCTTTCAAAATTGCTTTCACACTGTAATTTGGATATAATAAAAGAGTTATGCCTGCGAGAATTATCGCAAGCCTCGACAACAAATGTAGCTTTTAAAAGACAGAAATTTTCTGAAAGAAGTGCTACAACTATCTTACTTTTCAATCTGGTTAAAACCTATTACTGTCAGTAGCTATGGAACGTAGAAGTTTTGCGATTCCTAAGGAAGCTGCTAACGTTCGATACCACTAAGGAAAAGTACCAAAAAGATTATTTTTAAAGAAGAAAGAAAACTATGAGCATTCGAGACGAAATCAAAAAACGCCGTACTTTTGCCATCATCTCTCACCCCGATGCTGGTAAAACAACAATCACTGAACAATTGCTTTACTTTGGGGGTGAAATCCGTGAAGCTGGTACCGTAAAAGGTAAGAAGACCGGAAATTTTGCCAAATCAGACTGGATGGATATTGAGAAACAACGTGGTATCTCAGTAACCTCATCTGTGATGCAGTTTGACTATGCCGGCAAACGTGTTAATATCCTTGATACCCCAGGGCACGAGGACTTCTCAGAAGATACCTACCGTACCCTTATGGCGGTTGATGCTGCCGTAATGGTCGTTGACTCAGCCAAAGGTATTGAGGCCCAAACCAAAAAACTTTTCGAAGTTGTCAAACACCGTGGTATTCCTGTCTTCACCTTCATGAACAAATTGGACCGTGATGGACGTGAGCCACTTGACCTCTTGGAAGAGTTGGAAGAAGTGCTTGGTATTGCCAGTTACCCAATGAACTGGCCTATCGGTATGGGGAAAGCCTTCGAAGGTCTTTATGACCTTTATAATGAACGATTAGAGCTTTACAAGGGTAACGAGCGCTTTGCCAAGATTGAAGATGGTGATACTCTATTTGCCAACAATCCATTCTATGAGCAAGCTAAAGAAGATATTGAACTCTTGACAGAAGCAGGAAATGAATTCTCTGAAGAAGCTATTTTAGCTGGTGAATTGACTCCGGTCTTCTTCGGTTCTGCCCTTACAAACTTTGGGGTTCAAACCTTCCTCGATACCTTCCTCAAATTCGCGCCAGAACCACATGGCCATAAGACAGTAGATGGTGATGAGATTGATCCTCTTAACAAGGATTTCTCAGGTTTTGTTTTCAAAATCCAAGCCAACATGGACCCACGTCACCGTGACCGTATTGCCTTTGTTCGTATCGTGTCTGGCGAATTCGAGCGTGGTATGAGTGTTAACCTAACCCGTACAGGTAAAGGAGCTAAGCTCTCTAACGTCACTCAGTTTATGGCCGAGTCCCGTGAAAATGTTGAAAATGCTGTGGCTGGAGATATTATCGGGGTTTACGATACAGGAACTTACCAGGTTGGTGATACCCTTACTGTAGGAAAAAATAAGTTTGAATTTGAGCCACTACCAACCTTTACGCCCGAGTTGTTCATGAAAGTTTCTGCTAAAAACGTTATGAAACAGAAGTCTTTCCACAAGGGAATTGAACAATTGGTGCAAGAAGGAGCCATCCAGCTCTACACCAACTACCAAACTGGCGAATACATGCTTGGTGCTGTTGGTCAACTTCAGTTTGAAGTCTTCAAGCACCGTATGGAAAATGAATACAATGCTGAAGTCGTCATGACACCAATGGGTAAAAAGACCGTACGTTGGATTCAACCTGAGGATCTTGACGAACGCATGTCATCAAGCCGAAACATCTTGGCCAAAGATCGCTTTGACCAACCAGTCTTCCTCTTTGAAAATGACTTTGCCCTTCGTTGGTTTGCGGATAAATACCCAGATGTAACATTGGAAGAGAAGATGTAATGTACTAAGATTGCTTGGCTATTTCATAGCCTAAGCAATCTACACCACGTCCTATGGGACCGTGGCTAAGTCCCTTACTAACTCGAAAACGGAAAAAACATCGTTTCCGTTTTCTCATGTCGTAACACGATGACTATTTAGTTTTTGCAAATCGTTCATCTTTTGACGCGAGTCACTATCTTGTGTCTAGCTAGCCGTCTCACTAACGACGTCAGACGAATCATATCGGTTCGTCTGACGTCGTGTCGTAATATTCCATAAAAACAAGAAAAACCATAGGACTACCAATTAAGAGGCTCTATAATTTCTGTAGTGGGTAAAACTACTGTAGGGATTATAGAGCTTTTTGAGTGTACACAAAAAGTCCCATAAGAACTATAATGAAAAGCAACCAAACCATCATTAGGAAGAACTTATGAGACTTATTAAGAATAACACAGAATTAATCGGAATCAAAGACCAAAATATCAACATTTCACTTGTTTTTGAAACTGACACTCATATCGAGATTCAAGCAAAACTTGATTACCCTGCACCATCATGTCCTCATTGCCATGGAAAGATGATCAAGTACGACTTTCAAAAGCCTTCTAAAATCCCTCTTCTCGAGCAAGCGGGAACACCAACTCTACTACGTCTGAAAAAACGTCGTTTCCAGTGTAAAAGTTGTAGAAGTGTCACGGTAGCTGAGACATCTATCGTTGAGAAAAACTGCCAAATCTCCAATCTAGTCCGACAAAAAGTTACACAACTCCTAACTGAGAAAGTGTCACTAACTGATATTGCAAGAAGACTTCGCGTGTCGACGTCCACTGTCTATCGTAAGCTTGATCAGTTTACTTTCAAGGAACATTATGACAAACTCCCTGCTGTTATGTCCTGGGATGAGTTTGGGTTCAAGAAAGGGGAATTGGCTTTTGTAGCGCAGAATTATGAGACAAACGAACTCATAACCATCCTTGATAATCGCCGCCAAACTACTATACGAAACTACTTTTTGAAGTATCCACTGAAAGTCCGACAACAGGTACAGTTTATCACGATGGATATGTCTGGAGCTTATATTCCACTGGCTCGTAAGCTCTTTCCAAACGCAAAAATCGTTCTTGATCGTTTCCACATCATCCAGCACCTTGGACGTGCCTTTTTAAAGACAAGAATTGCAATTATGAACCAGTTCGATAAGAAGTCACTACCCTATCGAGCCCTGAAAAATCACTGGCGACTCTTCCAAAAAGACAGATGTAAGTTATCTCTCAACTCTTTCTATTTAAAGACTTTCCGTCAAACTTTAGTACCACATGAAGTCGTTGCGAAGACACTAGTCTTTTCAAAAGAGCTTACTGACTACTATACACTTTATCAGCTTTTGCTTTTTCACTTTCAGGAGAAGAGAGTAGATGAGTTCTTTGAACTGATAGAGGAAAATAGGAGCAAGGTCAATCATTATTTTCAAACTGTCTTTAGGACTTTTCTTAGACACAAGCAATACATCAAAAACGCACTAGAAATGGACTATTCAAATGCGAAACTTGAAGCGACTAATAAGTTGATCAAAGACATCAAACGTTTGGGCTTCGGTTTTAGAAACTTTATCAACTTTAAGAAGCGTGTCTTCATCACACTGAACATACATAAAAAAAGGACCTATCCGGTCCTCTCTAGATGTTAGCTTTTCGTCACCCACTACAGTTGACAAAGAGCCAATTAAGACTGTCCTATGGTTTCTTTTATTTTTCCGTATTGAGTAATCTGCCTAGGAATCGTTGCAGGGCGAAGAAAACAATAAGGCTTGCCAATGTTTCTCCTAGGAAAGATGAGCTATTGACAATGAATGAATAAAGATAAGGGCTTTGCCCTTTAGGAGCATAGCTTCCCCAAAAGATGACACCAGCTATAAAGTGGATGAGGTAACGAGCAGAGCTACCAAGCAGAATCCCCCCAGTGATATACATCAGAGATTTAACTTTATAGCCTTGTTTAATGGCTTTATCTAGGGCTGGCTTGACCACACCACTAATCCCAATAAGGCTAAAGGCGACAAAATACTCCAGAAAACCTTGTGTTAATGTTAGCCAACCACCGGCTGCTTGTCCCGTCGCCACTTGGAGAAGCCCCCAGATAAGGCCTCCCATAGCACCGGCTTTAAGCCCCCAGCGAAAACTGAGGAGAAAGATAGGCACCATTTTAAAGGAAAGGGAAATCCAAGGGCCTAGGGATATTGGCTGGGTAACTAGGTCCAGGATATAAGCAATGGTCGCCAAAAGGGCGATATCAATCATTGGTCGAATACTTGTTTTCGACATAAAAAACCTCCTATACCAATCGTCTTGATTGGCTATTTTTTTGCCACATCAAAACGACATCATAGAAGTCTATTTCAATCTATTTTGAGACACATCCCTACGCAGGTTCTAACCTGATCAGGTGGTAAGAGTTTAGGCGAGTCTTGAAGAAAAGATTCAAGCTAGCCATTCTCAGCAATTGCTCCTCTTGTGACTCTTTTATTGTACTACCAGAAACCAATTTCTGCAAGTGTATTAAATCTTAAAATGTGGTATAGTTAAAGCAAGAACTATCTTTAAAGTAAAAAAAGGAGCAACAACTATGGGAATTTTTTCAGGATTGCTTGGCAATGCGTCTAAGAAAGATAATGACAAGGTTGAGCGTCAATTGGAGAATATCTTGATTCCAGGTGAACAGGTGGACTTAGCCTATGTCCTTGTTCGTGACTTGATTGTCTTTACAGAGAAACGCTTGATTTTAGTAGATAAGCAAGGTGTTACAGGAAAGAAGACTTCCTATAAATCTATCCCTTATCACTCAATCTCTCGTTTCACTGTAGAAAGCTCGGGGAACTTTGACCTAGATGCTGAACTTAAGATTTGGATTTCATCAGCACTTGAGCCTGCAGAAGTGCTTCAATTTAAGAGCGATAATAATGTCTTTGAAATTCAGCAAGCTTTAGCAACAGCAGTGCTAGAGTGAAGAGGAGTTGACTATGTTTATTGAAAAGGAACTTGGTTACAAGCGTCACTGGATTAATATTGACTCAGACATTGTATCTGAGCAATCCTACCTTTATACTAAGTACGATATTGACCAAGAAACCGTAGAGTATGCCTTGGATAAAAATGAACGAGCCCACATGGATTACAACCGTGAGAATGGGACAATTACCTTTATCTATAATGTTCTGGCGCTTGAAAAGGACAAGGAATACTATGAGACTATCCCTCTGACTTTTATTGTACAAGATACGCGTTTGGTGACCATTAGTAACGAGGATAACGCTTATGTGATAAGAAAGATGCAAGACTATGTGGATAACCATGAGGATTTGTCTATCTACACGTTGCTTTTTGCAGGACTTGAGATGATTTCAAATGCTTATTATCCCGTTATTGAACGCTTGGATGAGCAAAAAGATGAAGTTAGTCGACGCCTAAGGCAGACCACGACAAGTAAGAATCTTTATGATCTTTCAGATTTGGAAACAGGCATGGTCTATTTGGTGACCGCAGCTACACAAAACCGTCTCCTTTTGGAATACATTAATGGGCATGCCATTTATCGTCGTTTCAATGAGGTCGAAAAAGAGCAGTTTGATGATGCTATGATTGAAGCCAGGCAGTTGGTTGCCATGACGGATCTTATTTCAAAGGTCTTACAACAACTATCAGGTTCTTATAATAATATCCTAAACAACAATCTGAATAATAACTTGAGTAATTTGACTATTATCGAGGTACTCTTGGGAGTTCTTTCCGTCATTACCGGTTTCTTTGGGATGAATGTTCCTATACCTTTTATGACTGTCAGTCCAGCCTGGATTTTCATCGTTTTTGGTAGTATCATTCTTTGTTTGGTCTTGGCCCGCTATCTGCGTTGGTTGGTTCATAAAAAATAATCAGTGAGTGAAACCGTCTTCTCAAATTGGAGGCGGTTTTAAAACATTATTTTCTGTCTTTTTATCCTTAAATATGATAAAATAGATAAGTTGTTAAATTAACGACTATAAAATACAAGCAGATGCTGATGCTTTATCTGCTCATCCAAGTCTCATAAGGTAGCTTCGCACTACCTTCAATAGAAAGAAGAATACTTTGAAATTTACAGATTTAAACCTATCAGAAGACATCCAATCAGCTGTTGTAGCTGCCGGTTTTGAACAACCATCACCTATCCAAGAGTTGACAATTCCACTTGCTCTTGAAGGTAAGGATGTCATCGGTCAGGCACAAACTGGTACTGGTAAAACAGCTGCCTTTGGTTTGCCTACCCTAGATAAAATTCGTACAGAAGAAAATACAATTCAAGCCCTTGTTATTGCCCCAACACGTGAGTTGGCAGTGCAATCTCAAGAAGAGCTTTTCCGTTTTGGCCGTGATAAGGGCGTTAAGGTTCGCTCAGTATACGGTGGTTCTAGCATCGAGAAACAAATCAAGGCCCTCCGTTCAGGTGCCCACATTGTAGTAGGGACACCAGGTCGTCTCCTAGACCTTATCAAACGTAAAGCCCTTAAACTTAACAATATCGAGACTTTGATTTTGGATGAAGCTGATGAAATGCTTAACATGGGCTTCCTAGAAGACATTGAAGCAATTATCAGTCGAGTACCAGAGAAACGTCAAACCCTTCTCTTCTCAGCAACTATGCCTGATGCCATCAAACGTATTGGTGTTCAGTTCATGAAAGATCCTGAGCATGTGAAAATCAAGGCTAAGGAATTGACCAATGTTAACGTTGATCAATACTTTATCCGAGTGAAGGAACAAGAGAAGTTTGATACTATGACTCGTCTTATGGATGTTGACCAACCTGAATTGTCAATCGTCTTTGGACGTACCAAACGTCGTGTGGACGAGTTGACACGTGGTTTGAAACTTCGTGGTTCCCGTGCAGAAGGTATCCACGGAGACCTTGACCAAAACAAACGTCTTCGTATTATCCGTGACTTCAAGAACGGCCAAATCGATATCTTGGTTGCAACAGACGTTGCGGCGCGTGGTCTTGACATTTCAGGTGTTACTCACGTCTACAACTACGATATTCCACAAGACCCAGAAAGCTACGTTCACCGTATTGGACGTACAGGCCGTGCAGGCCAATCAGGTCAATCGATTACGTTCGTTTCTCCAAACGAAATGGGTTACTTGGGCATCATCGAAAATTTGACTAAGAAAGGCATGAAAGGCCTTAAGTCACCAACAGCTCAAGAAGCCTTCCAATCTAAGAAGAAAGTTGCCCTTAAGAAAATTGAACGTGACTTTGCGGATGAAGCTATCCGTGCTAACTTTGACAAGTTTAAGGACGATGCTGTTAAATTGGCTCAAGAATTCACACCTGAAGAATTGGCGCTTTATATCTTGAGCTTGACCGTTCAAGATCCAGAGACAATGCCAGAAGTGGAAATTGCGCGTGAAAAACCATTGCCATTTAAACCATCAGGTGGTGGCTTTGGTGGTAAAGGTGGCAAAGGTGGCCGTGGCCGTGGTCGCGATAACAACCGTCGTGGTGGATACCGTGGCGACCGTAACCGTGATGATCGAGACGGTGGCCGTCGAGACTTCAAACGCAAGTCTAAGAATAACAGTCGTGACTTCGAAAATCGTGGCAACAAACGCCCACACCGTGCTTCAAGCGAAAAGAAAAATGGCTTTGTTATCCGTAACAAGGGTGATAAGTAAGAATTAAAATGCTCTAAAAAATAGAGCGTTTTCCTATACCTTGAATATACAATATAAGTACATAATAAAAACTCATAAGTTTTTCTATAACCAACCAGTGATTGATGCTCAACCAAAACTATTAATCAATCTTCAGTGGTTGTTTAATTTAATTTATCAAAGTAGGTTTAATTAGAGAATAAGATAGCTTAGAAGCATTTTGTAAGATTATTTATACCTAAAGATGAGTTTATCTATATTATGGCATTTACTGCGGATATAATTCAGGACACCTTTCAGGGTGTCTTTTTTATTTACTAAATTTGGAGTAATACTACTGATTTTAAAGCTTTTTAGATCATG
This sequence comes from Streptococcus thermophilus, assembly GCF_010120595.1. Classification (NCBI taxonomy): domain Bacteria; kingdom Bacillati; phylum Bacillota; class Bacilli; order Lactobacillales; family Streptococcaceae; genus Streptococcus; species Streptococcus thermophilus. The sequence goes on along the minus strand of NZ_CP038020.1, from coordinate 1,986,051 downwards.
TAGAATTACTCACGCGCGTGAGTTGTACTACTATGAGAGCAATATTCCAAATGGAAGTGATCTAACATTGGTTGATAATCAGATCATTCAGCTGTGAGAGAACAAACTTAATAATAAGGTGCGAAAATGTCATAACTGGAAAAACATCTTATGAAGTCTTATAAGAGGAAAGTATGCACTTAATTTGATAATTCAAGACCAAAAAACACACGGTTATTTTTCCGTGTGTTCTTTGATATAGGCCAATTTTTTCTCTCGGCTTTTTTTCTTAAAGAGTGCTTCGGCGCTCATGGCCTCTGGTTTGCTGGCGAAAGCTTCTGAGTAGAGGAGTTTAACTGGTAGGCGAGCTCTGGTATACTTGGCGCCTTTGCCTGCGTTGTGGGTTTTGAGGCGGCGTTCGACGTCTGTAGTATAGCCTGTATAGAGGGTGCCATCGGCACACTCAACCACATACATGTAGGCCTTGCTATCCTTTTCTGTCATCGATTAGGACTCACCCTCAGTCTTTTTTCCAAAGTAAATCTCAAAGATTTCATCGGTATAGTCACCATTTTCCTTGTGAACGAAGAGAGGTGGAAGAATTTTCAAGCCATCTGTCGAGCCGTCTTTAATGGCTTCAATCAGGAGCATATTTGCCTCACGTCCCATCTTAGGATAGATAAACTGGATGCGTTTAGGTGCTAGATTGTACTGGCGCATGGTGTCGATGATATCCAAAAAGCGGTCAGGGCGATGCACCATGGCAATACGTCCATTAGATTTTAGGGCATGACGAGCGACCTGGCAAATTTCTTCTAAATTCGTCGTGATTTCGTGGCGGGCCAAGAGGTAATGCTCTGACAGATTTTTCTTAGACGTTTCTGTCGCCTTAAAGTAGGGAGGGTTACAGAGGATAAGGTCCACCTGAGATCGTGGGGCATGGTCAAGCAAATTTTTTAGGTCGTCATTGACAACAGTCACCTGATCTTCTAATTGATTAAGAGTTACGGAACGCTTGGCCATATCAGCCAGGCGTTCTTGCAACTCAACCAAGGTAATCGGTGCCTCAGTGCGTGTGCTGGCAAAGAGGCCAACGGCACCATTTCCGGAACAGAGGTCGACGATTAACCCCTTCTTTGGAATTTTTGGGAATCGCGAGAGAAGGACACTATCGATAGAATAGCTGAAGACTTCCTTGTTTTGAATGATTTTTACATCTGTGGAGAAGAGTTGGTCAATGCGTTCTCCGTTTTTTAAAATTGGATTTGTCATAACTTTTATTGTAGCAAAAAACAGCTCCCAAAGGAACTGTTGCGAGTGATTACTCTAGGACACCGAAGGTATATCCTTGATTTTTGAAATATTCGATAATTTGTGGAAGGGTCTGAACAGTCAGCTCCTTACCAGCTGTATCGTGCATTAGTACAACTTTAACAGTAGTTTCAGGGAAATATTTCTGTGAACCGTCCATATAAGCCATCATGCTTTCAGATGTGGTTGGACGAACAGAGAGTGGTTCTGCATCTCCACAGAGCATGTTCCAGTCAATCCACTGGATACCTTTATTGGCAAGAGCTTGGTCAGTTGACTCTAATCCTTGCCATGACATATGACTACCAGGGTAACGGAAAATTCTTGTTTTGAAGTCCTTACCTAAGATTGCCTTGAAATTAGCCATAGTTTGGTCAACCTCAGAAATAATTTGACTTTGATTTGGAACACGTCCTGGATAAAGCAGATTGAAATTATGGCTAAGACTGTGGTTGGCAATGGCATGTCCTTCAGTAATTTGGCGTTTGAGGATGTCCCCATTTTCAGGTGTGATGGTATAGCCAATGTGGAAGAAGGTTGCGTGAACGCCATACTCTTTCAGAATATTCATGACTTGTGGTGTCAAAGTGGGATCAATCCCATCATCAAAGGTTAAAAAGACTACCTTACCCTTAACATCATCTGATTTCCCTCGGATAGTGTTATTAACGGCAGTGACATCATAGGCGTAGTCAGACTCCTCAATGCTGTGGTTACTACCTTTCTTGAGTTGTGTTTCATCATCTTCCTTAGCTTTTTCTGAAGATGAGCTTTTGCTATTAGCGACTTGTTCAGTCTTTTCAGCCTTGGCTACTTGTTTATATTTCGTGTTATGGCGTTGGAATAGGACAAAGCCTAGGATAGCCAGAACAGCCAAGTTTGCAATAATAAGGCAAAGATTAAGTGCCTTTCTATTTTTCCCTATAATCTCAAGACTTTTTTTTCATAGTTACATTATAGCTCAAACCATTAGAAAGTACCACACCATTTTCAATAGTTTACAAAGAAATTCGATGAAACTAGCGCTCCTTTTTTTGGTATAATAGAAAAAACTTGTAGAAAAAGAGGTAAAAACGTGTTTTACGCTTATTTACGTGGGCTTGTTGTCTTTCTTCTATGGATTATCAATGGGAATGCCCATTACCACAATCGCGATAAATTATTGAACAAGGACGAAAACTATATCTTGGTTGCTCCGCACCGAACTTGGTGGGACCCTGTTTATATGGCTTTTTCAGCTCGTCCTAAGCAGTTTATTTTCATGGCTAAGAAAGAACTCTTCAAGAGTCGTATCTTTGATTGGTGGATCCGTATGTGCGGAGCCTTCCCAATTGACCGTGAAAATCCTGGTCAAGAAGCTATCAAGTACCCTGTTAACATGCTTAAGAAGAGTAACCGTAGTTTGATTATGTTCCCAAGTGGTAGCCGCCATTCATCTGATGTTAAGGGGGGGGTTGCAGTTATCGCTAAGATGGCTAAGGTTAAGATTATGCCGGTTGTCTATCAAGGACCTCGTGAACTTAAGGGGCTCTTGACAGGTGAACGTGTGGATATGAACTATGGTAATCCTATTGATATTTCAGATTTAAAGCGTTTGAATGACGAAAATATCCAAGAGGTTGCTCGTCGTATCCAGTCTGAATTTGATCGCCTTGATGAGGAAGCTTTGAGCTATCAAACAGGCAAGAAACCCAATCCTTTGACTTATATTTATCGAGTACCTCTCGGTATTGTGGCTATCATTGCGGTACTTTTGACCATGGTTTTCTCATATGTAGCTAGCTTTGTTTGGAATCCTGAAAAACACCGTGCCAAAGAAACTCAGAAATAGGCTAATAACTCTGTCAGACATAGATCTGATGGAGTTTTTTTCTTTTTGATATATTTTTCAAGTTTTTTACGAATAAGAAAGAAAATGTATCAATTAAGGAGAATAGCGTGAAGGAAAAGATTCTAGCCTATGTCAAAGATAATCGTCTGTTTGTGAGTGTCATCGCTGTACTGATGGTGATTTTTTGCTTCTTTTTATGGATGACTTGTGGTGCCGGCAACAGCATGGAGGCGGAGACGTCTTATACAGATGTGACAGCTTTGTCAACGTCTTCATCCAAACAAAGTTCACAGTCTCTTTCTGAGGCGTCTTCCCAGTCAAAGACCGAAGGAAGTGAAAAAGTTAAGTCAAAAGTAACGGTAGATGTTAAGGGGGCTGTGGTCAATCCAGGTGTCTATACGCTAAAGGCAGGCGCTAGGGTGACAGATGTCATTCAGGAAGCTGGAGGAATGACAGAAGATGCAGACGCTAAGAGTGTTAACTTAGCCGCAAGCTTGTCAGATGAAGAGGTTATTTATGTAGCCAATAAAGATGAAAATGTTTCTGTCCTTGATCAAACAGGTACTGGTCAGGTCTCTGACAAAGGAGGGCAGGCTGTATCTAAGGATGGCAAAATTAACTTAAATACAGCGACCTCAGAGCAGTTGCAAACCATTTCTGGAATTGGAGCTAAGCGGGCAGAGGATGTCATTGCCTATCGTGAAAGTCATGGCGGCTTTCAGTCCGTAGATGACTTGAAAAATGTCTCAGGAATTGGTGATAAAACATTAGATAAAATCAGAGAGTCCCTCTATGTGGCTTAAAAAAGCTCCAATCAATCTTTTTTCCCTAGCGCTTTTAATAGTTGCTCTTTATTTTACTATTTTTGTATCTAATTTCTATGCTATTGGGACTTTTGTCTTTCTGATGATATGTTTTTTGAGGCATCATTGGAAGAATAGAGCAGCTCTAAAGTTGGTGGGACTTATAGGTGGTTTCTTTTTGGTCTACTTTTTATTTTTATACCATATAGCTATCATGCAAGATAAACAAGCTCCTGCTGAAATTCATCAGGTGACACTGGTTGCAGATACGCTCTCAGTTAATGGTGAGCGATTATCAGCAATCGGGAAGTCAAATGGACAAACCTATCAGGTCTTTTACCGGCTAAAATCTGATAAGGAGCAGCATTTTTTTAAGACTACGAGTCAAACGCTTGTTTTAAAAGGGAAAATAAAGTTGTCCTCGGCAACTGGTCAACGTAATTTTCAAGGCTTTGATTATCAGTCTTATCTAGCTAGTCAGGGCATTTATAGGATTACTCAGATTGAGCGTCTGGAACATGTCGTAACCCCAAAATCGATATCTCCAATAGCTTTTTTTCATCAATTGAGGAGGAAGGCTCTAGTTCATATTCAGACGCATTTTCCTAATCCGATGAGACACTACATGACAGGACTGCTCTTTGGGTATTTGGACAAGGAGTTTGATGAGCAGAGTCAACTCTACACTAGCTTGGGGATTATTCATCTTTTTGCGCTATCGGGTATGCAGGTTGGATTTTTTCTTGGCTGGTTTCGCTATGGACTTCTCCGTTTGGGGCTTCCCAAAAATTATATCCTTGCTATCTTATTACCTTTTTCGATTTTCTATGGCTTAATGACTGGTTGGACGGCTTCAGTCTTACGTTCTTTGATTCAAAGCCTCTTGGCTGAGTGTGGTATTAAAAAACTGAACAATATGGGCATAACGCTACTTCTATTTTTTCTAGTCTTGCCTCATTTTCTTTTAACGGTAGGAGGTGTTTTAAGTTGTTCTTATGCCTTCTTGTTGTGTTTATTTAATTTTGAGGAGATGCCGTCCTTTAAAAAGTCAATTTATATGAGTTTAGTATTGAGTCTTGGGACTTTGCCTTTTTTGACCTACTATTATGGAACTTCTCAACCATTGAGTTTGATTCTGACGGCAATCTTCTCTCTAGTTTTTGATAGCTTTCTCTTACCTGTCTTAACAGTACTTTTTACACTTTCAGGAATGGTAATTTTTTCTCAATTTAATCCACTTTTTGAATGGATGGAGTTCTTTTTGACTTGGGTACAATCTTGGGGAGTCCAGCCATTGATTTTAGGAAAACCTAGCTTGTTTCAGTTTGTCTCAATGATATTTGTATTGGTTTTGCTCTTTGATTTTTGGAAAAAGCCTCAGTTTAGAATATCCCTCTTGATGATTTTTAGTCTTTTGATGGTCTGGGTCAAACATCCTTTAATAAATGAAGTAACGGTGGTCGACGTTGGTCAAGGAGATAGTATTTTTTTAAGGAGTATGAAAGGTGAGACGGTCCTAATAGATGTAGGTGGCAAGGTGACTTTCGGCTCTAAGAAAAAATGGCAAGAGGGGAGCCAGACGAGTAATGCGGAGAAAACCTTAATTCCCTATCTACAGGCAAGGGGAGTGTCTCAAATTGACTATCTGGTTCTGACTCATACGGATACAGACCATATTGGTGATTTGGAGGTAGTGGCTAAACGGTTTAAGATTAAGAAAATTTGTGTCAGTGAGGGGGCTTTGACTAAGCCTAGTTTTGCCAAACGTATTCGATTTCTTAAATGTCCCGTTCGCACTTTAAAGGCTGGTGATAAGCTGCCTATGATGGGAAGTAACCTAGAGGTTCTTTATCCCAATAAAATTGGTGATGGTGGTAACAATGATTCACTTGTTCTCTATGGAAAGTTATTGGGAACCAGTTTTCTGTTTACTGGTGATTTGGAAAAAGAAGGAGAAGAGGAATTGATGGCTAGCTATCCAAATTTAAAAGTAAGGGTCCTCAAAGCAGGACATCACGGTTCTAAAGGCTCTTCATCAGAAGCTTTTTTGGACCAGCTAAAGCCATCACTTGCTCTTGTCTCAGCAGGTGAAAATAATCGTTATAAGCATCCAAATGATGAAACATTAGAGCGTTTCAAAGAACGTCACATTAAGGTTTTACGCACAGACCAGGATGGTGCCATTCGGTTTAAGGGATGGTTCCAACTATCAAGTGAAACTGTCCGATAATTGTTTGGATTCTTAATTTGTCATGCACCTCAATCTATGGTAGAATGTAAAGGTTAATATTCAAGTATAAGAAAGATTGAGCAGTATGCGTAAAATTATCATCAATGGTGGTAAGAAACTTCAAGGAGAAGTTACAGTATCAGGAGCTAAAAATTCAGTTGTTGCATTGATTCCAGCCATCATTTTATCTGATGGAGTGGTTACTCTTGACGGGGTACCAGCAATCAGCGACGTCGATAATCTAATTGAGATTATTGAAGTAATGGGTGGTTCTGTTAAGCGTGATGGCGAAACACTTGAAATCGACCCTCGAGGCGTTAAAGATATGCCAATGCCATTTAGTAAGATTAACAGCCTTCGTGCTTCATATTATTTCTATGGTAGTTTGCTTGGGCGTTATGGTCAAGCTATAGTAGGTTTGCCTGGTGGATGTGATTTAGGACCACGTCCTATTGACCTTCACCTTAAGGCCTTTGAAGCTATGGGTGCTAGCATTTTCTATGAAGAAGAAGCTATGCGTATTGCTATGGATGCCGGCCAACGTATCAAGGGTGCTCACATCTATATGGATACGGTTAGTGTGGGGGCGACTATCAATACCATGTTGGCAGCGGCTAAGGCTGACGGTCGTACTGTTATTGAAAATGCGGCTCGTGAACCTGAGATTATTGATGTGGCAACGCTTCTCAACAATATGGGTGCGCGTGTACGTGGCGCTGGTACAGAAGTCATCACGATTGAGGGTGTAGAGAGCCTACATGGTACTCGCCATCAAGTTATTCCAGACCGTATTGAAGCAGGCTCATACATTGCCATGGCGGCAGCTATCGGTAAGGGAATTAAAATTAAAAATGTTCTCTATGAACACCTTGAAAGTTTTATTTGTAAGCTTGAAGCAATGGGTGTTCGCATGACCGTTGAAGAGGATGCAATCTTTGTGGAAGAACAGGGTGATTTAAAACCTGTTGACATTAAGACATCACCTTATCCAGGTTTTGCGACGGATTTACAACAACCAATGACACCATTGTTGTTGAAAGCAAGTGGCCAAGGAAAAATCATTGATACGATCTATGAGAAGCGTGTAAATCACGTTCCTGAACTGGCTCGTATGGGTGCCGATATTCAAGTACTTGGTGGTCAGATTGTTTATAATGGTCCAACGCAACTTTCTGGTGCACCTGTGAAAGCTAGTGATTTGCGTGCGGGTGCTGCACTCGTTACTGCAGGACTTATGGCAGATGGTCAGACTGAAATAATAAACATTGAATTTATCCTTCGGGGGTATTCAAATATCATTGAGAAACTTTCTGATCTTGGTGCGGATATTCGTTTGATTGAAGATCAAGTCTAAGGTTTAAGGCTCTTTGTCAACTATAGTGGGTGACGAAAAGCTAACATCTAGAGAGGACCGGATAGGTCCTCTTTTTATGTATGTTCAGTGTGATGAAGACACGCTTCTTAAAGTTGATAAAGTTTCTAAAACCAAAGCCCAATCGTTTGATGTCTTTAATCAACTTGTTAGTAGCTTCCAGTTTTGCGTTTGAATAGTCCGTTTCTAGTGCGTTTTTGATGTATTGCTTGTGTCTAAGAAAAGTCCTAAAGACCGTTTGAAAATAATGATTGACCTTGCTCCTATTTTCCTCTATCAGTTCAAAGAACTCATCTACTCTCTTCTCCTGAAAGTGAAAAAGCAAAAGCTGATAAAGTGTATAGTAGTCAGTAAGCTCTTTTGAAAAGACTAGTGTCTTCGCAACAACTTCATGTGGTGCTAAAGTTTGGCGGAAAGTCTTTGAATAAAAAGAGTTGAGAGATAGTTTACGGCTGTCCTTTTGGAAGAGTCGCCAGTGATTTTTCAGGGCTCGATAGGGTAGTGACTTCTTATCGAACTGGTTCATAATTGCAATTCTTGTCTTTAAAAAGGCACGTCCAAGGTGCTGGATGATGTGGAAACGATCAAGAACGATTCTTGCGTTTGGAAAGAGCTTGCGAGCCAGTGGAATATAAGCTCCAGACATATCCATCGTGATAAACTGTACCTGTTGTCGGACTTTCAATGGATACTTCAAAAAGTAGTTTCGTATAGTAGTTTGGCGGCGATTATCAAGGATGGTTATGAGTTGGTTTGTCTCATAATTCTGCGCCACAAAAGCCAATTCCCCTTTCTTTAACCCAAACTCATCCCAGGACATAACAGCAGGGAGTTTGTCATAATGTTCCTTGAAAGTAAACTGATCAAGCTTACGATAGACAGTGGACGTCGACACGCGAAGTCTTCTTGCAATATCAGTTAGTGACACTTTCTCAGTTAGGAGTTGTGTAACTTTTTGTCGGACTAGATTGGAGATTTGGCAGTTTTTCTCAACGATAGATGTCTCAGCTACCGTGACACTTCTACAATTTTTACACTGGAAACGACGTTTTTTCAGACGTAGTAGAGTTGGCGTTCCCGCTTGCTCGAGAAGAGGGATTTTAGAAGGCTTTTGAAAGTCGTACTTGATCATCTTTCCATGGCAATGAGGACATGATGGTGCAGGGTAATCAAGTTTTGCTTGAATCTCGATATGAGTGTCAGTTCCAAAAACAAGTGAAATCTTGATATTTTGGTCTTTGATTCCGATTAATTCTGTGGTATTCTTAATAAGTCTCATAAGTTCTTCCTAATGATGGTTTGGTTGCTTTTCATTATAGTTCTTATGGGACTTTTTGTGTACACTCAAAAAGCTCTATAATCCCTACAGTAGTTTTACCCACTACAGAAATTATAGAGCCAGGTTTAACCGCTAGTGGTTGAGCCTTTTTCCATTTCTAAAACTGTGTTATAATACTATCATGGATATTTGGACTAGTCTGGGTGCTTTTGCCTTCTTTGAGTCGGAGCGCCTTTCTTTTAGACCACTCGTCTTTTTAGATCGTTTTGACTTACATGAGATTGTGTCAAATCCAGAGAATTTACAATTTTTCTTTCCTGCTACGCAAACTCAGTATGAAACAGATTGCCTCTTGGTACATTATTTCATGAAGGAGCCTTTGGGTGTTTGGGCAATTGTAGATCGAGAGTCTAATAAGTTGATTGGGATTGTTCGCTTTGAAAAGATAGATGTCCAGAAAAGGACTGCAGAGCTCGGTTATTTTTTGAATGCTTTATACTGGGGTAGAGGTATAATGACTGAGACAGTTACTTGTTTGTCAGATTTGGCATTGACAGCTATGGGAATGGAACGCATTATCCTTATTGCTCATTTGGAAAATAAGACATCGATTCGTGTGGCAGAAAAGTCTGGCTTTAAACTGGTGTCTCGTTTCAAAGGAGCAGACCAATACACCCGTACCATGCGAGATTATCTCCGCTTTGAGAAGGAGAAGAACTGTGAGTAAACATCAAGAAATTATGGATTATCTAGAGGCTTTGCCCATCGGTAAACGAGTTAGTGTGCGTAGTATTTCTAACCACCTGCAGGTTTCTGATGGAACTGCTTATCGAGCCATTAAAGAAGCTGAAAATCGAGGGCTAGTTGAAACGCGTCCTCGAAGTGGAACAGTTCGAATTGAAAAGAAAGTTCAAGTACGGCTTGACAAACTGACCTTTGCGGAGATTGCAGAGATTACAGAGTCTGAGGTGATTTCGGGTCATGAAGGTTTAGAACGTGTCTTCAGTAAGTTTTACATTGGGGCCATGACTATTGAGAATATCACCCGTTATCTAACAAAAGGCGACCTTCTCATTGTTGGAGACAGGGAAGATATCCAGTTATTAGCTTTAGAATACAATAATGCTATTCTGGTAACTGGAGGCTTTCGGGTTTCTGATAGGGTTAAAGAGCTTTCTCGTTTGAAGCAGTTTCCAGTCATGGTCACTACTTACGACACATTTACTGTGGCGACTATGATTAATCAGGCACTTTCGAATGTTCGTATTAAAACAGAAATTAAAACAGTTGCTCAAGTCTATACTAGACGAGAAGAATACAACTATATGACTCCAGAAATGACAGTCAAAGATTTTCAAAATTTGGTTAAACGGACTAACCTTGTTCGTTTTCCTATTGTGTCTGAGGATGACAGGGTTATTGGGATTGTGACCATGCGTGATGTGGCTAATCAGCTTCCGACCACTATGGCTAAGGCTATTATGACAAAACCGACAGTAACTCGTTTGGAGGCTAGCCTTGCGACTGTGGCACAAAAGATGATTTTTGAAGACTATGACATGATTCCTGTTGTGGATGACGAAAAACATTATCTAGGAACTATCACTCGTCGTCAGGTTTTAGAGGAACTTCAAGATAATAACCGTGGTGATCTCCATACATTTAGCGATCAAATGATAGCTAACCTTAATTGTGAAAAGAATGCCTTTAGTTTTGAGGTAGAACCGACCATGATTGATAATTCTGGGAACCTTACACAGGGTGTTCTTGTAGAAATGGTTAAACAGGTTGTTTACCGAACGATGGAGAAACAAGAACAAAATAGTCTGGTGTTTGAAGAGATGATGTTTTACTTTCTGCAGGCGGCTCAAATTGATGATAAGGTGAAGATTACACCCAGTATCATTGCGGAAACCAGACGCAGAGCTCATTTAGACCTTATGGTTACTCATGGCAATCATACGGTTTGTAAGTCAGTAGTAGTGGTCAAGAAAACTTAATAAGCCATTTAAAATTAAAGAAATAAAGAAAACGGAGAAAATAATGATTACACTGAAATCAGCACGTGAAATTGAAGCGATGGATAGAGCGGGAGATTTTCTTGCAAGTATCCACATTGGCCTACGTGATCTCTTGAAACCAGGAGTGGATATGTGGGAAGTAGAAGAGTATGTTCGTCGTCGTTGTAAAGAAGAAAATGTTCTGCCACTTCAGATTGGGGTTGAAGGAAGCATCATGGACTATCCTTATGCGACATGTTGTAGTCTTAATGATGAAGTAGCACACGCTTTTCCACGTCATTATATTTTGAATGATGGAGACCTCTTGAAAGTTGATATGGTCTTGTCAGAACCTATTGATAAGTCAGTGCTTGATGTATCAAAATTGGACTTTGATAATGTTGCCCAGGTAAAAAAATATACAGAATCATATGCTGGTGGTTTGGCTGACTCATGTTGGGCATATGCGATTGGAACGCCTTCTGATGAGGTTAAAAACCTTATGGAAGTAACCCGTGAAGCCATGTATCTTGGTATTGAACAAGCGGTAGTTGGTAATCGTATCGGGGATATCGGTGCAGCTATCCAAGAATACGCTGAAAGTCGAGGCTATGGTGTCGTACGTGATTTGGTCGGACACGGAGTTGGACCAACAATGCATGAAGAACCAATGGTTCCTAACTATGGCGTGGCTGGACGTGGTCTTCGCCTTAAAGAAGGAATGGTCTTGACCATCGAGCCAATGATTAACACAGGAACTTGGGAAATCGATACAGACCTTGAAACTGGTTGGGCTCATAAGACACTTGACGGTGGCCTTTCATGCCAATATGAGCACCAATTTGTAATTACTAAAGATGGTCCAGTAATTTTGACTTCTCAAGGGGAAGAAAGAACTTATTAATATGAAACGACAAGGCATAATGGCCCGTCTCCTAGATAAGCTTCAATGGCGCCCTTTTCAGGTTTATCTTAGTCATTATCGTAGTGCTGAGATAGATATTTCTAGCATTGCCGTGGCTTATTATTTGATTTTGACGGTCTTTCCGCTCATTGTCATTGCTGCCAATGTCTTTCCCTATCTGAATATTCATACGACTGATCTCTTGAAGTTTATGAATGAGCATCTTCCTAAGCATTTTTATGCACCTGCAGCTAATGTTGTTCAGGATATCTTCTCCACACCTTCTGGACGGTTGTTGGGAGTGGCCTCTTTGACGGGATTTTGGACCATGATTAAGTCCTTATCTTCGCTTCAAAAAGCGATTGACAAGGTATATGGTGCTTCAGAACACCGTGATGTCTTTATCAGTCATATCATTGGTGGACTCTTGAGTTTGGTTATCTTGTTTTTGTTAACCTTTGCGCTCATGTTATCTACAATTATTCAGTCGGTCCTTCGGGTAATCAATCAGACCTATCCTATTGGGTCTAACCTAACTCAACTGATTTTGAATAGTATTCAGCCCTTGAGTGTTGCAGTTGTCTTCCTGGGAATGATGGTACTTTATTTCATTCTTCCGAATGTAAAGATTCGAAAAATCCGCTACATCATGCCAGGGACTATCTTTACGACTTTGGTGATTGGGTATCTGAGCAATTTGTTTGGAACTTACGTGATTCATACCTTGAGTAGATTGGTTGATATCAAGCTGTTCGGATCGATTATGATTTTCATCTTCATGCTTTGGTTCATCTTCCTAGCTAGAATATTGATTTTTGGTGCCGTCTTTAATGCGACCTATCAGGAACTTAAACAAGGTGAACTACACAGTAGGAGGGGTGACGTACTTACCATAATTCAGAGTTTTTCTGGAGACGGTAGTGACAGCAAAAAAACAAAAAAATGATAGGGATAAGTCATAGAGCATAAAGAGAGCTTGGCTAAGCCCAGGCTCTTTTGATGGATTAGTTGGTCCTTGTTAGTAGAAAAACATCTCATTTATGGAGGAAAAGATGAAAAACAAAACTGTTCGTGATTTAACACATATTGCGATTGTGGCGGCACTTTACGTGGTCTTGACCATTGTGCCACCTTTCAACTTGATTTCGTATGGTCCTTACCAGTTCCGTATTGCGGAAATGTTCAATCTTTTAGGATTTTATAATCGCAAGTATATCATTGCTGTTACTTTGGGATGTGTGATTGCTAATTTCTTTAGTTTTAACATGATTGATGTGGTTGTTGGCAGTCTCTCAACGCTAGTTTTTGTTGGTTCAGGTGTTTATTTCTTTGACCGCTTTAAGAATCAAGATATTTTGGGTGGTCTCTTTGATAAGGCTCATGTTTATTTTGCCTTTTATTTCTCATTCTTCATGGTGACCATCGCTGCAGAGTTGACCTTAGTTGCTCAAGCGCCATTTTGGGCTACTTGGTTCACTGTCGCTTTAGGAGAACTGGCGTCACTCTTAGTTGGTGCGGTCCTTATCAAGAAATTAGCCAAAGTAATCGATTTTGTTTCTTAAATTAACGTCTGTAAAGGCGTTTTTTTCTGCTTTTATGTTAAAATGTTCCTATGGAAAAACGAATGAAAGAGCTGGTTGACAAACTTAACCAGTATGCAAAAGAGTATTATACCGAGGATAATCCATCGGTGTCAGATGCCGAGTATGATAAGCTCTATCGTGAGTTAGTAACTTTAGAGGCTGAACACCCAGAACTTGTTCAGGCGGATAGCCCTACGCACCGTGTGGGTGGCCTGGTTCTTGATGGTTTTGAGAAATACCAACATGAGTATCCGCTTTATAGTTTGCAGGATGCTTTTTCACGAGAAGAGCTAGATGCCTTTGATAAGAGGGTCAAGTCCGAATTTCCTAACGCTGACTATATGGCCGAGCTCAAAATTGATGGCCTTTCAATTTCTCTAACCTATGTGGATGGTATTCTTCAAGTAGGTGCAACGCGAGGTGATGGTTCTGTTGGTGAAAATATCACTGAAAATGTTAAGCGAATCTCAGATATTCCTCTGAAGTTGGATCAACCGCTTAATATCACCGTTCGGGGTGAGTGTTATTTGCCACGAGCTGAGTTTGAACGCATCAACACCCAGCGCCAGGAGAATGGTGAGGCCGAATTTGCCAATCCACGTAATGCTGCAGCAGGAACTCTTCGTCAATTAGATACGAAAGTAGTTGCTGAGCGTCGTTTGGCCACCTTCTTTTATCAAGAAGCTAGTCCCACTGAGCGCCTGACACAAAATGATGTCTTGAATGAAGTGGCAGAACTTGGCTTCTCCGTTAATCCACGCCGTATTGTGACATCATCGATGGATGAGATTTGGGACTTTATTCAAGCTGTTGGGCAAGATCGTGATCACTTGGCTTATGATATTGATGGAGTTGTTATCAAGGTCAATAGTTTGGCCATGCAGGAAGAACTTGGCTTTACCGTTAAGGCACCACGTTGGGCCATTGCCTATAAATTCCCAGCTGAGGAAAAGGAAGCAAAACTTCTCTCGGTTGATTGGCAGGTGGGTCGTACAGGTGTAGTAACGCCGACGGCTAATTTGACCCCAGTACAATTGGCCGGGACAACAGTTAGCCGAGCTACCCTACACAATGTAGATTATATTACGGAGAAAGACATTCGTATTGGTGATACCGTTATTGTTTATAAGGCTGGTGATATTATCCCTGCTGTTCTTCGTGTGGTAGAAAGTAAGCGTACAACACAAGAAGCGATGCCAGTTCCGAGTCAATGTCCATCTTGTGGTAGTGGTCTCTTACATTTTGAAGATGAAGTAGCCCTACGTTGTATCAATCCATCTTGTCCTGCTCAGATTAAGGAAGGTCTTATTCATTTTGCTTCTCGTGATGCCATGAACATCTCAGGTATGGGACCTTCAGTGGTTGAAAAACTCTTTAAAGCTGAATTGGTTAAAGAGGTGGCTGATATCTATGGTTTAAATAGTCAGGATTTCCTCCAATTAGAAGGTTTCAAGGAAAAATCAGCTGAAAAACTATATGCAGCTATTCAAGCATCAAAAGAAAATTCTGCAGAGAAACTGCTCTATGGTTTGGGAATTCGCCATGTTGGTGCCAAAGTTAGTAAGCAATTGCTAGAATCTTTTGGAACTATCAAGGAGTTGGCAAGTGCAGATGTCCAAGCTATTGCTGCTGTAGATGGTTTGGGAGAGGTTATCGCCAAGTCAATCCAGCGTTATTTTGCCAAGGAGGAGGCTCAAGTTCTTCTTAAAGAACTGGAATCCTATGGTGTTAATTTATCCTATCTTGGTCAAAAAGTAGCAGATGATGCCATTCTATCTGGTAAGACTGTTGTTTTGACAGGGAAATTGGAGCATCTTAAACGTAGTGAAGCGAAGGCAAAACTAGAGGCCCTGGGTGCTAAGGTGACGGGTTCAGTCTCTAAGAAAACAGATTTAGTGGTTGCTGGTAGTGATGCCGGAAGTAAGTTGGAAAAAGCACAAAGCCTAGGAATTGAAGTAAAAGATGAGGCTTGGTTGCTGGATTTATAGGAGTTCAATATGAAACAAAAACGTGCCCGCTTAATTTATAATCCAACATCTGGACAAGAAATTATGAAGAAAAATGTTGCTGAGGTCTTGGATATCCTGGAAGGTGCTGGTTTTGAGACATCTGCTTTTCAAACAACCCCGGATGAGAACTCAGCCAAAAATGAGGCCACTCGTGCGGCAGAAGCAGGCTTTGATTTGGTTATTGCGGCTGGTGGTGATGGAACAATTAATGAGGTTGTTTCTGGGATCGCCCCTCTTGATAAACGTCCTCAAATGGCTGTTATTCCCACAGGGACAACAAATGACTTTGCACGCGCCTTGAAGATTCCAAGGGGAAAACCTGTTGAAGCAGCCAAGGTTATTGCTAAAAATCAAACCCTTCAGATGGATATTGGTCGTGCCTATGATGATAAATACTTCATCAATATTGCGGCTGCAGGGTCATTTACGGAACTAACCTACAGTGTTCCTAGTCGACTTAAGACAGTCCTTGGTTATTTGGCCTATCTTGTTAAGGGAGCCGAATTACTTCCTCAAGTTAAGAAAGTTCCGGTCCGCATTACGCACGATCAAGGTGTCTTTGAAGGCGACCTTTCTATGATTTTCGTTGCCTTGACCAATTCAGTTGGTGGTTTTGAAATGATTGCTCCAGATGCTAAATTGGATGATGGTCAATTTACCCTAATTATGGTTAAAACGGCCAACCTCTTTGAATTGGTTGACCTTATTCGTCAGGTTCTTCAAGGTGGCAAGCACATCTACGATAAGAGAGTTGCTTATATCAAAACAAGTTCGCTAGATATCGAGCCTTTAGGTGAAGATCGTATGATGATCAATCTGGATGGGGAATACGGTGGCGATGCCCCAATTCACCTCCAAAATCTTAAGAATCACATTGAATTCTATGCTAATATTGATGAGATTTCTGATGATGCTATCACGCTTCCCGATACAGACAAATTGGCTCTCGAAGCTATTGTACAAAAATTCAGTACAGAAGCTGAAAAAATCGAAAATGATTAATATTAATCTTTTAAGCAATCTAGGTCAGGTTGCTTCAGATTGAAGACAAAGTCCTTAGAAGTTATACTTCTGGGGACTTTTATTGATTTGAAGGAGTATAATAAAAGAAAAAGGTATTTGATGTGGTAGGTTTCACAAGGAAGTCTTTGTTTATAATGCTCAGGTAGATTGTTATAAACACGGTTGGGCCTTGGATTTTACAGTTGAAGCAGATAACATCCATGATAGTCAGTTCTTTCCTGCTCTTTTAGCCAAGTTAGAGCCCTTCTCACCTGAATTCATTATTGCGGATTCAGGCTACAAAACACCTAGTGTTGCTAAGTTTCTTTTAGAAAATTGGATTATACCGGTATTCCCTTACACTAGGCCAAGAGGTAGGAGAGACTTTCTACGTCTTAAAGACTTTGTCTATAACAAGTATTCTGACTGCTATCTTTGTCTAGAGAACCAGGTATTAACTTATCGTACAACGACACGTGAAGGTTATAGAGAATATAAAAGCAATTCCAAAATTTGTAAGATCTATCTCTTGTTAGCGATTTGTACTGAAAGTCGCCGGAACCAAAAAGTTGTTGTGCGTCATATTTGGAAAGACGCCCTAGAAGTCTGCGAAGATATTCGTCATCAAAGTGGGATGAAGGAGCGGTATCAACACCGTAAAGAAACGATAGAATGGTTATTCGGAACATCTAAAGAATATCACAACTTGCGTTATACCAGAGAAAAAGGAAAGTCCAAAATGGAAGATAAGGTTGGGCTTACTTTGGCATGTTTAAATATCAAAAAATTGGTAAAAATGATGGTAGGAAAGACCTGGTATTTTATCTAAATACCCCAATATTATTCGATTATGGAAGAATTAAGTGTGAATATAAAAAGAGACAAACATCGTTTTTGATGTTTGTCTTTATTCTGACATCTCTGCAATTGCAGAGATGTTTTTGTTTGTCAGTCTTTGTATCCGCGTTTAGCTAGCTCGTGTACAAGTACAGCTCCCAAGATTGCAGGAACTAATTGCCCTAAGATAAGGTTAATAACGAGAGCGACATAAGGAAGTTTAAGTAGGGCACTAAGCCATATTGGTACTACTAAGGATGGAACGAGCAGGATTGGGAGTACGATAAACCAGCTAGATAGCTTAATTTTACGGATGAGGTAGATGCTACCAGTTGCTAAAAAGCTGGCACAGAAACCACCGACAACATCAATCAATCCCAGGCCACCAAAAGAGTTAGCAATAGCATTTGCGAGACTGAGTGGGACAACCAAAAATGGAAAGATATAGGTTAATCCATATAAAGCCGTGGCCAGACGCATCTGAACAGCACCAAAGGAAATAGCTTGAGAAATAAAGAGGATGGCGATATATAGGGCCATGATAATAGCTGAGAGAACAAGCTTTTGTGTAGGGTTAAGTTTATTTTTCATCATTTCTCCTTAGTTGGGTAAAGTAAAAGAGTAGTGGTTCTACTCTTTTTAGGGGGTTAGGTCTAGAGTTATTTTATAAGTCAATCTCTAAGACAATAGGTGTGTGGTCTTGGCGATCACCAGAGTCAATCATGTTTGATTTTGTGACCTTATCGGCAATACGATTTGAAGTCAACCAGTAGTCAATTCTCCAGCCTGTATTATTAATTTTAGATGTTTTGCTACGTTGGGCCCACCATGTATAGGCACCTGTAACATCACCATTGAGGTGACGGTAAGTATCTGTAAAACCTTTATTGAGGAGATTAGTGAAGCCAGCACGTTCTTCATCTGTAAAGCCTGGTGAACGACGATTACTTGAAGGGTTGGCCAAGTCGATTTCCTTGTGGGCAACGTTGTAATCACCAGTAGCAAGGACTGGTTTCTGAGCGTCCAATTCAGCTAGGTAATCCGCATATTTTTCATCCCAGATTTGACGTTCGAGTAGACGTTTGAGCCCGTCACCAGCGTTTGGTGTGTAGACCTGTGTCACAAAGAAGGTGTCAAATTCGAGAGTTATGATGCGTCCTTCACAATCCATGGTTGAAGGTGCTCCGATTTCAGGATAAGTGATGACTGGTGTCAATTCTTTTTTATACAAGAACATGGTTCCAGCATAACCTTTACGGGCAGGTTCAACAGATGAACGCCAAGTAATGACATAGTCAGGGAAGTAGTCTTCTAAGATTTGCAAATGCTTTTTAGTTGGCCCTTTAGCAGATAATTTTGTCTCTTGAATAGCAATGATATCCGCATTTTCAGTGACCAAAGTATCGATAACGGCGCGTGATAATTGAGCACGCGCAGAGTCACCGGTAAGAGCAGCATTTAGGGAATCAATATTCCAAGAAATTAATTTCATATGTACAGTTTCCTTCTTTGAATTGTTTTTTTCTATTGTAGCAGAAAATAAGATGTCAGACGAGTCATGGGATTGATAAGTGAAGATAGGAGGACTATACTTAACCTAGATGGAGGTGACAATCAATGAAAAAAATAAATATGCATTTATGATTTGTTTTTGGTTTTCTTCTTTGTACAAATCATTCTTAGTGTTATGATTTGGTGGTTACAGGGGCTAGTGCTTCCTCTTGTCGTTTTTCCAGGGATGAGTTTCTTCTTCCTGATTTATCCAAGGTATCTCTTACACTACAACCTTAATCAGTCTCCTACTGATCATGGGTTTCCTGATTTCCTTCTTTTGACTGAATCTGTCTGCTCTTATAAGTCTTTAATCCCCCTGCTAAGAGTAAGTTCAGGGACGTAAGCCAAAATCTGATGAACTACAACTGGCTTATTAGTTTGGCCTTATTGAAGTCTCGAAACATTATAAGTATATCTATACACTCTTAGAATACCTCGTAGCAATCGTAGTAGCCATTAGTCTGACTCTTGAACTATAAAGAGACTAAGTCATCTTTCACAGTGGCTAGCTTGATATTCGCATCAACAGAGGATACTATCACTTCATCTAGTGAAAATAATAAGCCAAACGAATCTAGCAGTGCAAGTATTGATACACCTGATTCTAATCATGCCAAGGAAGCCTAGACTGAAAATCTGAGTTGGTCCAATGACAGGGCTAGTCAATCTGCTAGTTTGATTGTTTCTTGGGGAAAGTAGATGAATAAGTCTAGATACAAAGAAATTACAAATGAATCCTCTTCTTTGCCTATCCGTTGGATGTAGGACAATAGTCTGTCTTTGGATGCAACCTATGGCTACAACTGGTAATAGCAATTCTGAGTATACCATTATTTCGGTTTATGAGAGATGGTGAAATGCTTCTGTTCACCACTGTTTCTTTACGACTAAAAAAGACGAAACGCCCATTGTTCTTTACTCACCAACTACTAATAGTAGCGTGTATTATGTCAAAAAAACAGAAAACGCAGACCTTAAATCAGGGGATGCAGATATTGTAAACAATTAAAAACTAGAAATTTAGCTGGATTTCTAGTTTTTAATTTGAAGATAAGTCAAGCTGTAATCAGTTCTTTTACAGTCATTCGTTCTTATGTTACCTTCTTGGCTAACATGGTCGCAAATTGAAGGGCGATTGGATTGCCATGCTCATCTAAACGGTGAAGGTGACCAAGATTTTCATTGTACTTGATTAATTCCCAGTCACTATAGTAGTTTTTCAACTCGCCTTCTTCAAAAGTAAATGGGAAAGGCATGGTACAAGGGTGCTCTTCTGTATCCATGGCACAAACAATTAGGTTGTAACCACCAATGGCTGTACGCTCTTGCATATTTTGGATAATAGCTGGAATTTGATTAGGATCTAGGAACATGAAGACCACTGTTGAGAGGATGAAGTCAAAGGTTTCAGACTCAGGAAGAGCAGAAACATTGATATCGTAGTAGCCAGCTCTAACATTGTAACTTTCTTCATCAGCAATCATTTGGATACGTTGTGTGGCTTCATTGTTAATATCAACGGCAGTAACTTCGTGTCCAAGTGATGCCAAATAAAGAGCGTTACGACCATGGCCACAGCCTAAATCAAGGGTACGACCAGGTTTAATATGTCCAGACTGGACGGCTTCAAGAACCTCAGAGTGGGCTTTAGTATCATACTTTTTAGCCATGTAGTCCTCTGGCTTGCAGTAGAAGGAAAGATAGCATTCTAAATTATCTGAAGCAGCAGCGATTCGATGCCAAGATTGTGGTTCGACAAAAGGAATTTCTGTTTCAGGTGTGAAGAGGTGCTCTGCAGTAATCTCTCCCTGTTCATCTAATTCATAAAAGTGAAGAGTTCCTGATAGAATAGTCAGTTTAGCCCAGGTTCCAACCTTAGTGTTATGTTTTTGAGTCACCATTTCTGGGAGTGTTGTGGCTGTCCAGTTTGGAAGGCGTTTGTAGCAAACAAGTTGCTGATCTATTATCATATGTTGAGTTCCTTTTGATAGGTATGGCTCTATTATAGCAAAAGTATGGAAAAAAAAAGGCCTAGTCAAACTTGAACTGCACCCCAAAAGTTAGATAGAGAAAGTCTAACTTTTGGGGTGTTTTTATTATGAAATTGATTTATGAAGATAAAAGTTCAAATATATGAACTGAGAAAGCTTCTAAAGCGACAGTTAATGGCTTAGAAGTCGAGTATGCTGAAGCAAAGGTGGCTTATGAAAAAAATCATAATAGTACTACCAAGAAATAGTCCTATAAGGAAGTTAGAGCTTGTCTCTAGTTTTTTGTAGAAAATTTAAATCTGTCAAGTTTTTTTCTTGACACATAAAAATGATATGGTATACTAGTTAAGGTAAAGAGGCAGTAAGTGCCTCCACCATAATAAAAAAACTAAAGAAAAGAGAAATTAAAAATGGCAGTAAAAATCCGTTTGACTCGTATGGGTTCTAAGAAAAAACCTTTCTACCGTATTAACGTTGCAGACTCACGTGCTCCACGTGATGGACGTTTCATCGAAACAGTTGGTACTTACAACCCACTCGTTGAAGAAAACCAAGTAACACTTAAAGAAGAACGTGTTCTTGAGTGGTTGTCTAAAGGTGCACAACCTTCAGATACAGTTCGTAACATCCTTTCAAAAGAAGGCGTTATGAAAAAATTCCACGAATCAAAATTCTCAAAATAATTTTTTAGCCTATGGATACCATTGAAAATCTTATTATCGCTATCATTAACCCCTTAATTACTTCACCAGATCAGTTGACCATCAAGATTATTGACGGTCCTGAGTTTTTGGAGTACCATCTTGATCTTGCCCCATCCGATATTGGGCGTGTTATCGGGAAAAAGGGACGTACTATTAAGGCGATAAGAGCGATTGTCTATTCGGTACCTACTCAAGGTAAAAAAGTTCGTCTTGTTATTGACGAAAAAGAGAAAGCTTAAGAGGTGACCCTAGGGTTGCCTTTTTTATATTTTGGTTATAGCTAGCAATCTTTGGTATAATAAGAGGGTTAAAGTGGTATTAGGCTCATAGAAAAACTAGTTTAATGGCTAAGTCAAAGCATTAGCTTAAAAAGGAGCAATTATGATTTATCAAGAAGCATTGGATTGGATTCATGGTCAATTAAAATTTGGCATTAAGCCTGGCTTGGAACGTATGGCCTGGATGCTTGAAGAACTAGGAAACCCACAGGACAATCTTAAGGCTGTGCATATTGTGGGAACAAATGGTAAGGGATCTACTGTCAATGCCTTACAAACGATTTTTTCTCAAGCCGGCTATGAAGTTGGAACATTTACCTCACCCTATATTATTGATTTCAAAGAACGCATTTCTATCAATGGTCAGATGATTTCAGAAGAGAATCTACTTGGCTTAGTTGAGCGTGTTAAGCCGGTGGTTGAACGTCTCCCAAAAGAGACAGAGCACGAAAATGCGACAGAGTTTGAGATTATCACAGTCTTGATGTTCCTCTACTTTGGGCAAGTCCATCCTGTTGATATTGCTTTTATTGAAGCTGGAATGGGTGGCCTGCATGATTCTACCAATCTATTTAGTCCTCTAGCGGTCATCTGTCCATCGATTGGCTTAGATCATCAGGCGGTCTTGGGCAATACTCATGCTGAAATTGCTACAGAAAAGGCTGGTGTTTTAAAAAATGGAGCGTCTTTTATTTATGCGACTGACCGTACTGACGTTCGAGATGTTTTTAAACAGAAGGCGAATGAAGAAGGTTCTAAGACCTATGAGTTGGGTAAAGATTTCACCGCTGAAGGGTCTAGCCATTCCTTTGATTTTATTTACAAGGAGCAGAGGTTGGAGGGTATAGCCTTGGCTATGGCTGGTCAACATCAGGTGGCAAATGCTAGTTTGGCTATCATGGCTAGTCTTTTGCTTCAAAAGGATTATCCTAAAGTAACTCCTGAACTCATAAAGGATGCACTGGCTCATGCTAGTTGGTTAGGTCGGACAGAGTTCTTGATGCCTAATCTTATGATAGATGGTGCTCATAATAACGAAAGTGTTAAGGTCTTAATTGATTTGTTAAGGTCAGAGTATGCGGATAAGGATATCGAATTGCTTTTCGCAGCTATTGATACTAAGCCTATTGATAGTATGTTGGCTCAGTTAGAGTCAGTCGGTGATTTGACAGTAACAAGCTTTGAGTATCCAAATAGTGTAAAATTGGACAAGTACCCAGTTACTTATAAACAAGTGTCAGACTTCCAGACATGGATTGAGGAACACGTGACTGCTAATGATGATAAACTTTATGTTATTACAGGATCTCTTTATTTTATTTCTCAAGTTCGAAAATGGATTTTAGAGCAGGAAAGTGCTGTTTAAGACTTGAAGGATAAGAATTAGGGGCGTATAATACTTCATGTGTTTTAAAAGTAAGGAGAAAAAATGTTACAACGTCTGAAAAACTTTTTAATAGGTGAACCCTTGACCCATGATAATAGCAGTGATGATCACTTATTATCTAAGGTTCAGGCATTAGCTATGTTGTCGAGTGATGCTCTATCATCTATCGCATACGGCCCTGAGCAAGTCGTATTGGTTTTGATGGCTGTATCAAGCGCTGCTATTTGGTGGTCTATCCCGATTGGGATTTTGGTTTTAGTCCTTTTGATTAGCCTTACCATTTCTTACAGACAGGTAATTAAGGCCTATCCACAAGGTGGTGGAGCCTACATGGTAACTTCGGAAAATCTGTCACCTAAATTTGGTTTGATAGCTGGAGGTAGCCTCCTAGTCGACTATATGTTGACAGTTGCCGTTTCAGTTGCCGCAGGTGCAGATGCCATTACCTCAGCCATTCCATTACTTCACCCCTATAATCTTCAAATCTCAATAATTTTGGTGCTTGTTTTAATGGTGTTGAACCTCAGGGGAATGCGTGAGTCGGCAAAGTCTTTGATGGTTCCTGTTTATCTCTTTATTGCCTCAACGCTGTTCCTATTAGGATATGGTTTCTTACAGATCTTAACGGGGCATATGCCTTATGCGGCTACGGCGCATTTAGGCCAACCGATTACAGGTGTGTCAGTGATTCTTATTTTAAGGGCCTTTACTTCAGGTTCGGCTTCATTGACAGGGGTGGAAGCTATCTCTAATGCAGTGCCTTTCTTTAAGAAACCTAAGTCTAAGAATGCGGCATCAACCCTCTTTATCATGTCAAGTATTTTGGGAATTATGTTTACTGGAATTACCTTTCTTAACTGGTGGACTGGTATTACACCTCATTCAGGTGTGACAATGTTGGCGCAACTGGCTAGGGAAATTCTTGGTGATTCATGGTTTGGCAGTATCTTATTTTATATTTTTCAGTTCTCAACTGCCATGATTCTTGCAGTGGCAGCAAATACTGGTTTTTCAGCCTTTCCGATGTTGTCCTTTAACATGGCTAAGAATAAATACATGCCTCATATCTATCTTGAAAAAGGTGCACGTATGGCCTACTCTAACGGTATCTTGACGCTGGCTATTGGGGCCATTACTCTCTTATTCATTTTCCGAGGAAATACGGAACGTTTGATTCCGCTTTATACAATAGGGGTGTTCGTTCCTTTTGCACTTTCTCAAACAGGTATGGTTGTTCATTGGAGTCGTGAATATGGTAAGGGTTTCTGGAAGCATTCTTTAGCTAATATTTTAGGTGCCTTAATTTGTTACGGTATTGTTCTCATTCTCATTCTCTTCCGTTTAGGGGATATTTGGCCATTCTTCCCAATTATTGCTATTTTGATGTGGATGTTTCTTAAGATTAAGAAACATTACGATGGGGTTGCTCAACAGTTGCGTATTGATGGCCCAGTCAAAGAACATCATTATCAAGGTAACATTGTCCTTATCTTGGTGGGAAATGTTACAAAGGCTAATATTGGTGCCATTTCTTATGCACGTTCTATTGGTGATAAGGTTATTGCTATGCACGTGTCTACTAAAGATACAGAGAATAAGGATAAGGAAATCGAACAAGAGTTTAAAAAATATTTCCCAGAAATCGAGATGGTTCATATCCGATCACCTTACAGCTCAATTACACAGTCAACTATTCAATATGTAGACGAAGTGGCTACTCAGGCTGATAAGGATAATGCGACTCTGACTGTTTTGATTCCACAGTTTGTTCCGAAAAAATCATGGCAAAATATACTTCACAACCAGACGAGTTTACGATTGAAATATTATCTCAAATGGCGTGAAAATATTGTCATTTCATCATATTCTTACCACTTAAAAGATTAAATAAAGACAAGCGAAAACGGTTCTCGTGTGACGGGGAGTTTTCGCTTTTTTGGTTAGAATTCAGCTAGACAATTTTATTTTTTGCAAGAAAAATCAAGCAAAATGAGTTATAATAGGTAGTATTATAAGGTTTCAAGAGGAAATTATGGAAAATCAAGAAAAAGTAGAACAAGCAGTCTATCAATTATTGGAAGCTTTGGGTGAGAATCCTGAGCGTGAAGGTCTTTTGGATACGCCAAAACGTGTGGCTAAGATGTATGCTGAGATGTTTTCAGGTTTAAATGAAGACCCGAAAGATCAGTTTACAGCGGTTTTTTCAGAGGTTCATGATGAAGTTGTACTTGTTAAGGATATTCCTTTTTACTCTATGTGTGAGCATCACTTGGTTCCTTTTTATGGCATGGCTCATGTAGCCTATTTGCCAAGTGGGGATAAGGTGACAGGACTATCAAAATTGGCACGTGCTGTTGAAGTGGCAGCCCGTCGTCCACAATTGCAAGAACGTCTCACAGATCAAGTCGCTACAGCGCTTGAAGAAGCCCTTAATCCTCGAGGGGTCTTTGTTATGGTGGAAGCTGAGCACATGTGTATGACTATGCGTGGTATTAAAAAACCAGGAAGTAAGACCATCACAACGGTTGCTAAAGGCATCTATAAAGAAGACCGTGAAGAACGTAAGGAAATTCTTTCTTTGATGCGTGATTTTTAGGAGTTAATAGGAGTTAAAATGTTTATTGGTAAACATGAAATTGCAGGTAAGGCCTGCATTATGGGAATCTTGAATGTCACCCCAGACTCTTTCTCAGACGGTGGGGATTTTGACACAATTGAAGATGCATTGGCCCAGGTTGAGCGTATGATTTCCCAAGGGGCTAGCATTATCGATGTAGGTGGTGAATCTACAAGACCTGGAGCGGAATTTGTAACCGAGGAAGAAGAGATTGCTCGTATAGTACCAATTATACAAGCTATTAAGGAAAAATATGATGTTCTTATCAGTATTGACACTTACAAGACAGCCACTGCCAGAGCTGCTCTTGAAGCAGGTGCAGATATTCTTAATGATGTCTGGGCAGGACTTTATGATGGTCAGATGCTAGCCTTATCAGCTGAAAAAAATGTACCGATTATCCTCATGCATAATCAAAAAGAAGAAAAATACAATGATGTCACAGAGAATGTCTGTACTTTCCTTAGTCAACGTACGCAAGCTGCCTTGGAAGCAGGTGTAGCTAAAGAAAATATTTGGATTGATCCTGGCTTTGGTTTTGCCAAGAATGTTCAACACAATATTGACCTGCTTAGGGGCTTGGACAAAGTTGTTGGACTTGGGTATCCTGTTCTTTTTGGGATTTCTCGTAAGCGTGTTGTGGATTTTCTCCTAGGTGGAAATATTCCTGCCAAGGACCGTGATCAAGGGACAGCTGCTTTATCTGCTTATGCTGTTAGCAAAGGATGTCAGATTGTCCGTGTCCATAATGTTGAAGCCAATCGTGATGTCGTTAAGACTATCTCAGGAATTTTATGAAATTAAAAAAAGCTCAAATCGAGCTTTTTTCTTAGTCTTGAATTGTCCAAACGCTGACAGATTTTTCAGAGACTGGGAAGTCTCCCCACCCGTCTTCGTCAATTGTTACAGTATCAGAGCAGTTTCCAAGAATATCATAGAAAGTTTGTCCAGCCCAATCACTTCCAATTTCCATAGATTTGTTGTTGGCAGCATCATTAGAAATGGTTACGGCTAATGGAGTACAGTCTTCATTACCAGAGCGTGTCCATCCAATACAGTTAGGGTCGTCAAAGTAGTCTGTTTGCTCTCCATAAGCCAAATCTTTACGAGCGTAAAGTAAGGTGTCTAGGACCTCTTTGAAACTTTCTTGAGCAAACTCACCATCAATGCCATAGTAGTCACCATAAAATAGGCAAGGAAGGCCGTCTTTACGAAGAAGGATGAGGGCATAGGCAGATGGTTTAAACCATTCTTCAACAGTAGATTCCAATGCTTGTCCACGTTGGGTGTCATGGTTCTCTACGAAGGTTACCGCATGCTCAGGGTGATTTTTGACCAATGTTTGTTCGAAAATAGTCGTCAAATCGTAATCTGCTCCTTTGAGGCTGGCATCATATAAATTGTAATGAAGGCGAACATCCACAAGATCAAAGCGGTTTTCAGTTTTTTCGAGATAAGTATTATTATCCTCTTCCTTGGCATTCCAAAATTCACCAAAAACATAGAAATTTTGACCTTGTTTTTCTTTGACGTCGCGAATAAAATTACGCATAAAGAAATAATCAATGTGCTTGACAGCATCCATTCGGAAACCTTGGACACCAGTTGTTTCGACGAACCAGTCAGCCCATTCGTAAATATTTTCTATAACTTCAGGATGCCTATAATCTAGGTTAGCAAACATAAGGTAGTCAAAGTTACCATTTTCATTGTCAACCAAGTCATTATGTGCCCAGCCTTTGTTGTCACCTTGGATAAGATAGATACCTTTTTTATTTCTTTTGGCATCAAAGTCAATCCCATTAAAGTGGTACCAGTGCCATTCAAAGTCGTTGTAAGCTTTCTGACGTCCGTCAAAAGTGAAATGAGTCCAACCCTCGATTTCAAACGGTTCGCTGATTACTTTGGTACGGTCCTCAGGGTCAACTTCTACCACATAAAAGGTTTCAAGTTTATCCGCGGCTGCCTTGTGGTTGAGCACAACATCGGCCATAGGGATGATACCAACATTTTTGAGTTGGTTGATGGCATTAAGGTATTCTTCCTTGAGACCATATTTGGTGCGTATGGTTCCTTTTTGGTCGAATTCCCCAAGGTCAAATAGGTCATAGACTCCGTAACCAACATCATCTTTGTTAGTAGCTTTGAAAGCAGGTGGCATCCAAACATGGCTGATGCCAAGGTCTGCTAGATGTTGGGCATCTTCAGCTAAGTTGTTCCAATGCTGGCCGTCACTTGGGAGATACCATTCAAAGTATTGCATTGCAGTTTGATTTGTCATAGTTTCTTCCTTATTAGTTGACATAGTCTTGGTTTAGATATCAGGGAGTTTTTAAACTTCTGTGCCTTTATTTTACCAAATCAGAAGAATTACGCAATCGATTGTATGGCCGAAAAAACAATAACTTCAGATTTGTCTAAAATATCATACTAATTAGAGCCCAACTTTTCAACTTTTTTGTGCTAGAATAAAGATGAGTTTAGTCGTCTTAAGGAGAAAATATGGATAAAATTATTTTAAATGGTTGCCGTTTTTATGGCTATCACGGGGCTTTTGTTGAGGAGCAAACCCTAGGGCAAATTTTTGTGGTAGATCTGGAGCTGGCTGTTGATTTGACCAGGGCTTCACAAAGTGACAATCTAGCAGATACGGTTCATTATGGTTTAGTTTTTGAAGCCGTACAGAGACAGGTGGAAGAAGAAAAGTATATTTTGATTGAGCGTTTAGCTGGTGCTATTTGTGAGGACTTGTTTGATCAATTTGTGCCAATCCAATCTATTAAAATTCGAATTATTAAAGAAAATCCACCAATTAATGGGCACTATAGAAGTGTTGGAATTGAATTGGAGCGTAGTCGATGACAAAAGTTTATTTAAGTTTGGGATCTAATATGGGAAATCGTCAAGACTATCTTAAAAAAGCGGTGGAGTCATTGGATCGCTTGCTTGAGACGGAAGTTAAAGCAGTGTCCTCTTATTATGAGACGGCTGCTTGGGGATTAACTGACCAGGCTGATTTTTTGAATCTCGCTTTAGCACTTGACACTCAGTTGCCGGCTGAAAGCTTGCTGAGTGCTTGTCAGGCAATTGAGAAAGATTTAGACCGCGTTCGCCATGAGCATTGGGGCCCTCGAACTGTGGATATTGATATTCTTTTATATGGGCAGGAAATCTGGGGGACTGAGCACCTTAAAGTGCCTCATCCTCTCATGACTCAAAGGGCCTTTGTTTTGGTTCCTCTGCTAGAAATTGCCGAGAATTTAGTTGAGCCTCAAACTGGTCAAGCCTACAAAAAATATTTGAGTCAAATAGACACTAGTGATGTCCGCAAATTGGAGCAAGTGGACTAGTTTTTACTAAAATTCCTTGTCGTCAAGATAGGGATTTTTTGCTATAATTAATTTTGGCTTTTTGTGGTATTTTTCTTTTAATTGTTAGGGAAAATACTAACTCATTTTTAGGTTGTGATAGTAATAAGGGGAAATTTTTCACAATACCTACAAAGAAATAAATGTATAGAAAAAGTATGGGAATTAACATGTTAGATGAACTTAAAGAAGATTTAGTTGGGATTGATATTCGTTTCGACGAACCCTTAAAACGTTATACTTACACCAAGGTTGGAGGTCCAGCGGATTATTTGGCCTTTCCACGTAACCGATATGAGCTTTCTCGTATTGTCAAATTTGCCAACAAGCACAACATTCCATGGATGGTGCTTGGTAATGCCAGTAATTTGATTGTTCGTGACGGTGGTATCCGAGGTTTTGTGATTATGTTTGACAAGCTTAATGGTATCGCTGTCAATGGTTATCAAGTTGAAGCAGAAGCGGGAGCTAATTTGATTGCAACAACCAAGGTGGCTTGTTTCCATAGTTTGACCGGTTTTGAATTTGCGGCGGGAATTCCAGGTAGTATTGGTGGTGCTGTCTTTATGAATGCGGGTGCCTATGGTGGCGAGATTGCACATATCTTGGTTTCTGCTCAGGTTCTTACAAAAGATGGTGATATTCGTACGATTGATGCAAGAGATATGCGTTTTGGTTATCGTCGTTCGGTGCTCCAAGAAACAGGTGAAGTGATTATTTCAGCAAAATTTAACCTCAAACCAGGAGACTACGAACAAATCAAACATGAGATGAACCGCCTTAATCACTTACGAGAACTTAAACAACCTCTCGAATACCCATCATGTGGTTCGGTCTTCAAACGTCCGCCAGGTCATTTTGCTGGTCAGCTTATTATGGAAGCTAACCTCAAGGGACATCGTATCGGTGGTGTTGAGGTTTCAACCAAGCACGCTGGTTTCATGGTCAATGTCGATCAAGGAACAGCGAAAGACTATGAAGATCTTATTGCAGATGTTATCGCTAAGGTTAAGGAAAATTCGGGTGTTACACTAGAGCCTGAAGTTCGCATCATTGGCGACAAATTAAATTAATAATACTAACCCTATTTTTGATATCCATGGAGGATTTATGACAATTGACTAATCCGATTATTGCCTTTCAAAACGTCTCGAAAGTATTTGAAGACAGTGGCACACAAGTTTTAAAAGACATCAACTTTGAACTGGAAGAAGGTAAGTTCTATACCCTGCTTGGGGCTTCTGGTTCTGGTAAATCAACTATCTTGAACATCATTGCTGGTCTCTTAGATGCGACCAGTGGTGACGTTCTTTTGGATGGAAAGCGTATTAATGATATCCCTATCAATAAAAGGGATGTTCACACCGTTTTCCAATCTTATGCCCTCTTTCCACACATGAATGTCTTTGACAATGTGGCTTTTGCGCTTAATTTAAAAAAAGTGCCTAAGAAGGAAATTGAAGAGCGTGTAAAAGAAGCATTGAAAATGGTTCAACTAGATGGTTATCAAAAGCGCTCGATTCAAAAATTATCGGGTGGTCAACGCCAACGTGTAGCTATTGCCCGTGCGATTATCAATCAGCCACGTGTGGTCCTTTTGGATGAGCCCTTGTCAGCACTGGATTTGAAGTTACGTACTGAAATGCAATACGAGTTGCGTGAACTACAGAAACGTCTAGGGATTACTTTTGTCTTTGTCACCCACGACCAGGAAGAAGCCTTGGCCATGTCAGACTGGATTTTTGTTATGAACGATGGTGAAATTGTTCAATCAGGAACGCCTGTTGATATCTATGACGAGCCTATCAACCATTTCGTTGCAACCTTTATCGGAGAATCTAATATCCTACCAGGAGTCATGATTGAGGACTATTTGGTCGAGTTCAACGGAAAACGTTTCGAATCTGTTGATGGAGGAATGCGTCCAAATGAACCTGTCGAAGTGGTTATCCGTCCTGAAGATTTACAAATCACGCTTCCTGAGGAAGGTAAGCTTCAGGTTCGTGTAGAAACACAGCTTTTCCGTGGGGTCCACTATGAAATCATTGCCTATGATAATCTTGGCAATGAATGGATGATTCATTCAACCCGTAAGGCGATTGAGGGTGAGATTATTGGCCTTGATTTTACGCCTGAAGATATTCATATCATGCGTCTTAATGAGACAGAGGAAGAATTCGATGCTCGTATTGAAGAATATGTGGAAATGGAAGAGCCTGAGGATGGCTTGATTAATGCCATTGAGGAGGAGCGTCATGAAGAAAACAGCTAGCCTCTTCTCGGTACCATACCTTCTTTGGCTTCTACTTTTCGTAGTTGCTCCAGTACTCATGCTGCTCTACCAGTCATTTTTTGACATCAGTGGCAATTTTACTTTGGACAACTATGGAACCTTCTTTTCCAGTTGGACTTACTTGAGGATGAGCTTTAACTCGGTCCTTTATGCGGCCATCATAACCTTAGTGACACTCCTCATCTCTTATCCGACCGCATATCTCCTAACCAGACTGAAGCATAAACAACTTTGGTTGATGTTAGTTATTTTACCAACCTGGGTCAACCTTCTTCTAAAAGCTTATGCCTTTATGGGGATTTTTGGCCAACAAGGTGGAATTAACGCCTTTCTTGGTTTCTTTGGGATTGCTCCCATGCAAATTCTCTTTACAGATTTTTCTTTCATTTTTGTAGCCAGTTATATTGAAATTCCATTTATGATTCTACCGATTTTTAATGCTCTGGATGATTTGGATGAAAATATTGTCAATGCAAGTAAGGATTTAGGAGCTAATGATTGGCAGACCTTTACCAAGATTATCTTTCCTTTGTCGCTTAATGGGGTACGCTCGGGTGTACAATCGGTCTTCATTCCTAGTCTTAGCCTCTTCATGCTAACACGTTTGATTGGTGGGAACCGAGTTATTACACTAGGAACGGCTATCGAACAGCATTTCCTCACAACACAAAACTGGGGAATGGGTGCGACCATTGGTGTTGTGCTTATTGTTACTATGATTGCAATCATGTGGTTAACAAAGGAGAGACGTCAATGAAAAAATTTGCAAATCTCTATTTAGCTCTAGTCTTTGTTATCATCTACCTGCCAATCTTTTATCTAATCGCCTTTTCTTTCAATAGTGGTGGCGATATGAATAGTTTCACAGGATTTACTCTTGATAACTATCAGAGCATGTTTTCAGATAGTCGACTCATGTTGATTTTAGCTCAAACCTTCTTTTTAGCTTTTCTTAGTGCCCTCTTGGCGACGATTATTGGTACCTTTGGGTCAATTTTTATCTATGAGAGCAAGCAGAAGCAGCAGACTGGAATCTTATCCCTAAATAACGTGCTAATGGTTGCACCGGACGTTATGATTGGTGCGAGTTTCTTGATTCTCTTTACCTGGATTGGTTTCCAACTTGGCTTTGTATCGGTTTTGTTGAGTCACATTGCCTTCTCAATCCCAATCGTGGTTCTCATGGTTTTGCCGCGCCTCAAGGAAATGAATCGAGACATGGTGAATGCAGCTTATGACCTGGGTGCGACCCAATGGCAGATGTTACGCGAGGTCATGTTGCCATACTTGACACCTGGTATTATCGCTGGTTATTTCATGGCCTTTACCTATTCTTTGGATGACTTCGCAGTAACCTTCTTTGTAACGGGTAATGGTTTTTCAACACTTGCTGTGGAAATTTACTCACGTGCTCGTAAAGGGATTTCCTTGGAAATCAATGCCCTATCAACGGTTGTCTTCCTCTTCTCTATTCTTCTAGTCATTGGATATTATATGATTACCCAGGAGAGAAAGGAGGAGCATGATGCGTAAACTCTATCAATTTCTGTCAGGGATTTTAGCAATTATTTTCTTCCTTTGGGGAATTTCTGCCTACATGCAAAGTCGCACCGGAAGTGCTTCGGACAAACTGGTTATTTATAATTGGGGTGACTACATTGACCCTGATCTCTTGACCAAGTTCACTAAAGAGACAGGAATAAAAGTCCAGTATGAAACCTTTGATTCTAACGAAGCTATGTATACTAAAATTAAGCAAGGTGGTACGACTTACGACATCGCTGTACCTTCGGACTACACCATTGATAAGATGGTCAAGGAAGACCTTTTGGTGAAGTTGGATAAATCTAAAATCCATGGCTTCGATCAGATTGGCTCAAGCTTTAAGGGTCTTAGTTTCGATCCCAATAATGACTATTCTATTCCTTATTTCTGGGGGACAGTCGGAATTGTCTATAATACGAAATTGGTGAAAAAAGCACCTCAGCACTGGAATGATCTTTGGTCACCTGAATACAGAAACCAGATTATGATGGTTGATGGTGCGCGTGAAGTCATTGGTTTTTCTCTCAATAGCTTGGGTTACAGTTTGAATACCAAGAACATGACGGAATTGCGTCTGGCTGAAACTAAACTTAATAGCCTTACACCGAATATTAAAGCTATTGTGGGTGATGAGATGAAGGGCTACATGATTCAAGGTGATGCAGCTATTGGAGTAACCTTCTCAGGGGAAGCCAGTGAGATGCTTGATAAAAATGAAGATCTTCGTTATGTTGTTCCATCTGAAGGCTCAAATCTGTGGTTTGATAATCTGGTCATTCCTAAAACAGTGAAGCATGAAAAAGAAGCTTATGCTTTTATCAACTTCATGCTTAAACCGGAAAATGCAGCGCAAAACGCTGAATATATCGGCTATGCCACACCTAACGAGGCAGCTAAAACCTTACTTCCAAAGAGTATTACTAATGATAAAGCCTTTTACCCATCAGAATCAACCATCAAAAACCTTGAAGTCTATAATAACTTAGGTAAAAAATGGCTTGGGATTTATAATGACATTTACCTTCAAGATAAGATGTATCGTAAATAAAAAGTTTCCTTTTGGACCGTTGGGTTTTAAGCTTAGTCACAAAATACAAGAGGCTGAAACGCTAGTGTTTCAGCCTCTTGTATGATTGTCAAAGCTCTTGAAAAAGATATACTATTTTTCTTGAATAGTTGTATTACTGTGCTATAATAAAGCAAAGAAATCTTTAATGTTTATTTTGGAGGACTTAACATGCAGGCAGCATTTCTCTTTTTACTGATTTTATTCTTGATTATCTTGGGAATTCTCATCAGTATGCTTTATGTCGTACGTCAACAGTCAGTAGCCATCGTTGAACGTTTTGGACGCTATCAAAAAATCGCAACGAGTGGTATTCATATGCGTTTGCCATTCGGTATCGATAAAATACAGCTCGTATTCAACTACGTTTGCTTCAAAGTGAGATTGTGGTTGAAACCAAAACAAAGGACAATGTCTTTGTTATGATGAATGTGGCTACTCAGTATCGTGTAAATGAACAAAATGTTACAGATGCTTACTATAAACTAATGCGACCAGAGGCTCAAATTAAATCATACATTGAGGATGCCCTTCGTTCATCAGTTCCTAAATTGACGCTTGATGAGCTTTTTGAGAAGAAAGATGAAATCGCTCTTGAGGTTCAACATCAAGTAGCCGAAGAAATGACAGCTTATGGATACATCATTGTTAAGACCTTGATTACCAAGGTTAGCCAGATGCTGAAGTTAAGCAGTCTATGAACGAAATTAATGCTGCTCAACGTAAGCGTGTAGCAGCCCAAGAATTGGCAGAAGCTGATAAAATTAAGATTGTCACAGCTGCCGAAGCCGAAGCCGAAGCCGAAAAAGACCGTCTTCATGGTGTTGGTATTGCCCAACAACGTAAAGCCATCGTTGATGGTTTAGCTGAATCTATTGCAGAACTTAAAGAAGCCAATGTTGGTATGTCTGAGGAACAGATTATGTCTATCCTCTTGACCAACCAATATCTAGATACCCTTAATACTTTTGCGGATAAAGGTAATCAAACTTTATTCTTGCCAAATAATCCAAATGGCGTGGATGATATTCATACCCAAATTTTGTCATCCTTAAAGGTCGATAATAAAAAATAAGTAAAAAAGGAGCCAGAGTTGAGATAATCTGACTTCTTTTTCATTATTTTTCCAAGAACTGAGCTAAACGGATGACCTCGATTTTATAGCCATCTGGATCAGTAATAAAGTAGTACATTTTTGGTTTACCAGGTAGACCTGAGAGATCAGTAACATTATAGCCAGCCTCTTTGTGGGCTTGGTGTGTGGCCTCTAGGTCATCAACACCAACAGCGATGTGTCCATAACCATTCCCAAGATCATAAACTTCATGATCGTAGTTGTATGTCAATTCCAACTCGTAATCAGGATCATCTTCTAGTTGCATGTAGACAAGAGTGAACTTATATTCTGGGAAATCGTTACGACGGACTTCCTTAAAACCAAGCGCTTCTTGATAAAATTGTAGTGAAGCTTCTAGGTCTTTAACACGGACACAAGTGTGTAGAAATTTAGTCATGTGAGAGACTCCTTTTATCTAGTTTTCTAAAACCATTATAGCATTTTGATAGCGTTTTTTCTAGTTTTAGCAATTGATTTTGGAGGGACTCAGGTAAAGTCTGCTCTTGTTTCAGAGGACCTTGTCCTCGAAAAGAGTTTGCCAACGCAATCATCCCCTCAGACCTTGGATAAGGCTCTCGATGTTATTGATCATTTAGTAACTTCGGTTGAAGTAGCTTTATCAGGCAGTGCAATTAGTGTTCCTGAAACTGTTGATACGGAAGGAGGGTGTGATTTATCACGGCGGTTTGTTGAGATTCTTTCATGGTTTTCGTGTCAAAGAAACCCTGCAAGCTAAGTATCATTTTCCAGTAGCTGCGCTTAATGATGGTAAAGCAGCAGCCTTGGCTGAACTAGCCACAGGTCATTTGAAAGGAGTGACTAACGGTGCTGCTCTTGTTTTAGGGTCAGGCCTTGGTGGAGGTATAATAATCAATGGTAAACTTTTTCAGGGAAGCCATTTCCAGGCAGGAGAGTTGACCTTTCTCCTTCCTCTTCAAATGGAAAAACTTGATCCTTCATTGATGCAAGGAACAACTCTTTCAGCTGTTGGTTTGATTACTAAAGTTAATGAAATTTTAGCTAGTCTTGATTAAAAGATGGTTTGCTAGCCTTTAAGGCAATTAATGCTAAAAAGGAAGCAGTTTATCCAATCTTTGAGACCTATTGTCGAAACCTAGCTATTACTATATTGAATCTTCAAACTATCTTTGATATGGAAACCTTTGTTCTTGGAGGTGGTATTTCAGCTCAGTCTATTCTGATAGAAAAAGTCAACCGCCAGTTTGATAAGGTTCACCATGAGATTGATTTTATCGGTAAAATTATTAAACGTCCAAAGATTGTAGCCTGTCATCATCATAATGGAGCAAATCTAATCGGTGCAGCCTATTTTCTTAAGCAAGGATAACGGATAGTAAATCTGATTACTTGCAAAAATATACATAAAATACCTAACTTTTTTTGTGACGAACGGGCAATTCCGTTCGTTTTTTACTATTAACACTTTACAATATTCAGAAAATTCGCTATAATGGGCCCATTAAAATTTTGGAGGTGTCTTTATGACAATTTATAATTTCTCAGCAGGACCTGCTACATTACCAAAACCTGTGCTCGAAAAAGCACAAGCTGAATTGCTTAACTATCAAGATTCCGGTATGTCCGTGCTAGAAATGTCCCACCGTTCTCCAGAATTTGACAAAATCATTAAAGATGCGGAAACGACACTTCGCGAGCTTATGGACATTCCTGATAACTATAAGGTTATTTTCTTGCAAGGGGGCGCTTCAACGCAATTCACAATGGTTCCACTGAACCTTGCTCAAGGTAAGAAAGCTTACTACCTTGTAGGTGGTTCATGGGGTAAAAAAGCCTAT
The DNA here is from genome assembly GCF_010120595.1 of Streptococcus thermophilus. NCBI lineage: Bacteria > Bacillati > Bacillota > Bacilli > Lactobacillales > Streptococcaceae > Streptococcus > Streptococcus thermophilus. Next base: position 1,949,174 of record NZ_CP038020.1, on the reverse strand, counting down.
ACTGAAGCTGTCAAGCTTTCAAAAACTATTCCTTTTGAACCAATTCTTTTGGCGTCATCTGAGGATACTGTTTACGATCATATACCAAGTTTTGATCCTTCAACGATTGATCCAGAAGCCGCTTATGTTCACTTGACTACCAATAATACAATTGAGGGAACATCTATCTATGATTTGCCTGATACTAATGGTGTGCCAATTGTAGCAGATATGTCTTCAAATATCTTAGCAGCTCGCTATAATGTTGAGGATTTTGCTCTTATCTATGCTGGTGCTCAGAAAAATATTGGACCTGCGGGTGTGACGGTGGTTATCGTCCGTGAAGACTTCCTTAACGATCAACCACAATTGTCTGCCATGTTGGACTACCGTATTCAAGCTGAAGCAGGATCACTCTACAATACACCACCATGTTTCAATATCTATATTTCAAAACTCGTTTTTGACTGGGTAAAAAATGAGATTGGTGGCGTAGATAAGATGGCGGAAATTCAACGTGAAAAATCAGGTCTTCTTTATGACTATATCGAATCATCTGATTTCTACACCAATCCTGTTAAAGATGCCAAGGATCGTTCTGTCTGCAACATTCCATTTGTCACACCAAGTAAAGACTTGGATGCCAAATTTGTAGCAGAAGCAGATGCTCTTGGTTTCAAAAATATCAAGGGACACCGTTCAGTGGGTGGTATGCGTGCCAGTGTTTATAACGCCTTTCCGCGTCAAGGTGTGCTTGATTTGATTGACTTTATGAAGAAATTTGAAGATGAAAATAAATAATTAGGAAAGAGATGGAAATTAGACAAGCTTTCCCAAATGAAATTGGTGCTATCATGACCGTGATTGAGAGTGCTAGAATTGCTTTAGCGGAAGCTGGTAGTTCTCAATGGCAAGGGGCTGATGGTTATCCTACAGAAGAAATCATCTTTGATGATGTCCTTAAAGGACAGGCCTATGTCGGTATCATTGACGGTCAAATTGTTTCTTATGCTGCGGTGGTTACTGATGGAGAGCCCGCCTACGAAAAAATCTATGATGGAGATTGGAAGCATCATAATAAGCGCTATGTTACCTTTCATCGAATTGCCGTTTTAAGAGAATTTACGGGACAGAAAAATGCTCAAACCTTTATTCAAGGTCTTATTGAGGGAACTGACGCTCATGATTTTCGTTGCGACACGCATGAAAAGAATCTTGTCATGCAGCACATTTTGGAGAAACTTGGCTATGTCTATTGTGGTAAGGTTCCTATTGATGGTGAACGACTTGCCTATCAGAAAATCAAAACCAAGAGGGAGAAGGCTTTTTATCAAGAAGTTGATGAAGCTACTCACCACGGAATTCATTAATTTAAGAGGAATAAAATTATGGTATTTAGCGTAAAAACATATAATAATATTAACCAAATTGGTTTGAAGGAACTTGGAAATCATTTTCAAATTGATGGTGATTTAGCGGAAAATCCGGATGCTTACATTATTCGTAGTCAAAATCTCCATGATACAGTTTTCCTTGAAAATTTGAAAGCTATTGCGCGTGCTGGTGCTGGGACTAACAATATCCCAGTTGATAAAGCAACTGAAAAAGGGATTGTTGTCTTCAACACTCCAGGAGCTAATGCTAATGCAGTTAAAGAAGCTGTCTTAGCTTCTATCTTGCTTTCAGCACGTGATTATATTGCGGCCAATACTTGGGTTAACAAACTTAGCGGTGATGATGTGCCTAAACAAATCGAAGCAGGTAAGAAGCAGTTTGCGGGTAGCGAGATTGCAGGTAAGACACTGGGTGTTATTGGCTTGGGTGCCATTGGTGCGCGTATTGCTAACGATGCCTATCGTTTGGGAATGAAGGTCTATGGCTATGACCCATATGTTTCTATTGAAGCAGCTTGGAATATTTCTCACCACGTTAAACGTGTTTCTGATCTCAAAGAAATCTTTGAAAACTGTGATTATATCACTGTTCACGTTCCATTGACACCTGATACGAAAGGTACTTTCAATGCAGACGCCTTTAGCCTCATGCAAAAAGGAACAACAATCATCAACTTTGCCCGTGCAGAATTAGTAGAGAATGATGCGCTCTTTGATGCTTTGGAAACAGGTGTAGTAAAACGTTATATCACTGACTTCGGGACAGAAGAACTACTTAACAAGCCTAATGTGACAGTCTTCCCACACGTTGGTGGTTCAACGGGTGAAGCAGAGCTTAACTGTGCTATTATGGCTGCTCAGACCATCCGTCGCTTCATGGAAACAGGTGAAATTGTCAATTCTGTTAACTTCCCACGTGTACAACAGGTTTTGAGTGCTCCATATCGTATCACTTTGATTAATAAAAACGTGCCTAACATTGTAGCCCGTATTTCAACAGCGGTCTCTGATTTTAATATCAATATAGACAATATCATTAACCGTTCAAAGGGAGAGTATGCTTATACCCTTCTTGACCTTGATGAGACAGACAAGTCTAAGATTGATGAATTGGTCGCTAAGTTTGAGGCGAGCGATAACATCGTACGAGTACGTTTGATTAAAGGTAAATAATTCAGATAAGCTGACAGGAACAAGGCTTTCCTGTCTTTTTTTGGAATAATTAAAATATGTTTTATCGTCAGTATTTTGTATCACCTATTGGTCGCCTGTCCTTGGTTGCAAGTGAGCAAGCCCTCTATGGTATGTGGTTAGAAGGACAAAATCATTTTAGGCTGGTTTTAAGGAAGAGGAGTTAGTAGACATCTCAAATCCTATTTTAGAAGTGACCAAGAAGTGGTTGCAGGCCTATTTTAAAGATGAGAATCCAAGTCCAGATGACCTTCCTTTAGCTGAACAAGGAACAGCTTTCCAACAAAGAGTTTGGTTGGCTTTAAGTGAAATACCTATGGGGCAAATCAGAACCTATGGTCAGATTGGTAAGGCAATCTCTTGTCAATCCGCACAGGCTGTAGGAACTGCTGTTAGTAAGAATCCCTGGCTGATTCTTATCCCTTGTCATCGTGTTTTGCCTAGTAGTGGTCACTTAGGAAATTATGCGGTAGGAGAGGATGTCAAGTGTTTCTTACTTCGTTTGGAAGGTCTTAGGTTTGACAATCCTTAGATAGATTGCTTATGCTAGAGAAAAGGAGAAAAACATGTACACTTTTTATGGATATCCAAAATGTAGCACTTGTCGTAAGGCAAAAGCTGAACTCAATCAATTAGGTCTCGAGGTCGAGTCTGTCAACATTAAGGAAAATCCACCCTCAGCTCAATTTTTAAGAGAGCTTCTAGAGGGGGCAGATTTAGAGCTTAAGAAATTCTTTAATACGAGTGGACAATCCTACCGTTCTTTAGGATTGAAGGACAAACTTCCAACCTTATCACAAGATGAAGCCGTAAAACTCTTATCATCAGATGGTATGTTGATTAAACGTCCTATCTTGATTAAGGATGGAAAGGTTTTACAGGTTGGTTACCGTAGTCCTTACAAAGACTTAAATTTATAAATAATAAGCAAAAACTCTTGCCACAGTAAGTGGAAATATGATAAGATAGAAACAGTTGCCGCTATAGTTAAATGGTATAATAGAGCAATGGTAATGCTCCGTTCCGAGTTCAATTCTCGGTGGTGGCATCTGTGAATGAATCCAGCCTCGGGGTTGGATTTTTTATGTGTTAAGGAGTTGATTAACGATTGCTGATTTTTCAAAAAAATCTACTGAAAACTCTTGAAATTCAAAATAAAAGGAGTAGACTAATAGGTGATTAAACCTAGGAGGCGACTCGTGAAATACTACATTCAATTCATGTTGATTTGTTTGTTTGCTGTGATTGGTGAAGCTCTTTCAACCTTTTTTAAATTACCTGTACCTGGAAGTATCATTGGCTTATTCTTGCTTCTGATTGCTCTACAGCTTAAGTGGATTCGTCTACGTCATATCCATGCTGTAGCAGAGTTTTTAATAGCCAATATGACTATCCTTTTTTTGCCAGCAGGTGTCGGTATTATGGAACGATGGAATGCTATTTCGGCGAATATTGTTCCAATTATTTTGATTATTATGGGTGCCTTGGTTCTTAATATTGTAGTGATTGCCGTAGTTGTCGTCTTTATCAAAAAGCACTTTGAAGGCGATTATGAGGAGGTTAATCATGGCTAATTTTTTTAACACACCCTTGTTTGGTTTAACTCTTTCAGTATTGGCTTACACACTGGGGCTTTTGCTTTATCGCCGTTTCCCTAATCCTTTGACAACGCCTCTTCTTGTGTCAACTGCCTTAATTATTGTCATTTTGCACTATACAGGCATTTCTTACAGGGATTACTATGTAGGTGGTTCTTACCTTAATAGTTTGATTATTCCTTCAACGGTTGCTCTAGCTGTCCCTTTTTATAAAAATCTCCACCTCATGCGTCATCACTATAAGAGTATCTTAATTGGGTCAACAGTTGCCTGTATTCTTAACACTACTTATACCGCTTTGATTGCTAAGCTTTTTGGTATGGATTATTTCCTTGCTATCTCACTCTTTCCTAAGTCTGTAACGACTGCCATGGCTGTAGGGATTTCGGAAAAAATGCAGGGGATTACAACAGTGACTTTGGTCGTAGTTGTTATTACAGGAATCTTGACATCAGTTTTAGGACCTGTCTTTTTAAAGATGATTGGTATTAAAGATCCAGTTGCTATTGGTCTTTCCCTAGGAGGAACTGGGCATGCCGTTGGTACTGGAACTGCCTTCAGATATGGTCAGGTTGCAGGTGCCATGGGTGGTCTATCAATCGCTGTAACAGGGATTTTATATGTCTTTATTAGTCCTATTGTGGCTAGTTTAATTCTGAGATAAAAAATTAAGGTTTGGATAGGTTTTCCAAGCCTTTTTAGCTATGAAAAACAAGCAAAATCTGACCTTTTATGTTATAATTAAGATTATGAATTATGGAGATTATATCTGGGATTTAGGTGGTACCTTGTTGGATAATTACCAGATATCAACCCAAGCCTTTCTAGCGACTTTAGAACGGTTTGAGCGTACAGCAGAATTTCAAGCAGTCTATGATGCCCTTAAGGTGTCGACCAGTACTGCCATTGCCATGTTTGCGCCTGATATAACTGATTTTCGAACCCTCTATAAGCAGGAGGAAGCCAAGCATTTGCAAGAACCTGTGCTTTTTGAAGGTGCTAAGGATGCCCTCGCTAAGATTGTGGCTGAGGGTGGACGTAATTTCTTGGTTAGTCACCGCAATCACTTGGTGCTAGATATCCTTGATAGAGTAGAGATTGCTCATTATTTTACAGAGGTCGTAACTTCTGAAAATGGTTTTGCTAGAAAACCTAGTCCAGATAGTTTCCTTTATTTAATTAAAAAATACGATATTAAACATGGCTTGGTCATTGGTGACCGCCAGATAGACATAGAGGCTGGAGAAGAGCAGCGGGTTTGGATACCTTGCTAGTTGATGGCCATAAATCATTATTGGAGATTGTGACATAGATGACTGATGAATTAAAAAATCTTGAAGAAAAAGCGCAAGAATATGATGCCAGCCAGATTCAGGTCTTAGAGGGACTTGAAGCGGTACGTATGCGCCCAGGAATGTATATTGGATCGACCTCCAAAGAAGGCTTGCATCACTTGGTATGGGAGATTGTCGATAACTCAATTGATGAGGCCTTAGCAGGCTTCGCCTCGCATATCAAAGTTTTTATTGAACCGGATAATTCTATCACGGTTGTTGATGATGGTCGTGGTATCCCAGTCGATATTCAAGAAAAAACAGGTCGTCCTGCTGTTGAGACAGTATTTACAGTTCTTCATGCTGGTGGTAAATTCGGTGGAGGCGGTTATAAGGTCTCTGGTGGTTTGCACGGGGTTGGTTCTTCGGTCGTTAATGCCCTCTCAACTCAGCTTGATGTTAAGGTTTATAAAAACGGTCATATTCACTTCCAAGAGTATAAACGAGGAGTTGTGGTAGACGACTTAAGGATTATTGGTGAAACTGAAGAACATGGAACGACTGTTCACTTTATTCCAGATCCAGAAATTTTCCAAGAAACAACGGAGTTTGACTTTGAAAAGTTAGCTAAACGTTTCCAAGAGCTAGCTTTTCTGAACAAGGGTCTACGTATCTCTATTACAGATAAGCGTGAAGGTCTTGAACAAGAGAAACATTATCACTATGAGGGTGGAATCACATCTTATGTGAAGTACATCAATGAAAACAAAGACGTTATCTTTGATGAGCCTATCTACACATATGGTGAGATGGATGGCATTTCAGTCGAAGTTGCTATGCAGTATACGACCGGCTACCATGAAACGGTGATGAGTTTTGCCAATAATATCCACACTCATGAAGGTGGTACTCATGAACAAGGTTTCCGTACGGCTCTTACTCGTGTTATCAATGATTATGCACGTCAGAATAAGATTCTCAAAGAAAAAGATGATAATCTGACTGGTGATGATGTTCGTGAAGGCTTGACTGCTATCATCTCTGTCAAGCATCCCAACCCACAGTTTGAAGGGCAAACCAAGACCAAACTTGGAAACTCAGAAGTGGTTAAGATTACTAATCGTCTCTTCAGTGAAGCCTTAAGTCGCTTCCTCTTGGAAAATCCTGCTATTGCTAAAAAGATTGTTGAAAAAGGAATTCTGGCTTCTAAGGCCCGTATCGCCGCTAAGCGTGCTCGTGAGGTGACACGTAAGAAGTCAGGTCTTGAAATTTCAAACCTTCCAGGTAAGTTGGCAGATTGTTCGTCAAACAATCCCGAAATGAATGAGCTCTTCATTGTCGAAGGGGACTCAGCCGGTGGTTCTGCTAAATCGGGTCGTAATCGTGAATTCCAAGCTATCTTGCCAATTCGTGGTAAAATTTTGAACGTTGAGAAGGCTAGCATGGATAAGATTCTAGCCAACGAAGAGATTCGTTCTCTTTTCACAGCTATGGGAACCGGTTTTGGATCAGAATTTGATGTCAGCAAAGCTCGCTATCACAAGTTGGTTATCATGACCGATGCCGATGTTGATGGGGCTCACATTCGTACCTTGCTCTTGACCTTGATTTACCGCTTTATGCGTCCAGTCTTGGAAGCTGGCTATGTCTACATTGCACAACCACCAATTTATGGTGTTAAGGTTGGTTCTGAGATTAAAGAGTATATCCAGCCAGGTGCGGATCAAGAAGAAAAATTGTGTGCTGCTCTTGAAAACTACAGTGTGGGGCGTTCAAAACCTACGGTACAACGTTATAAAGGCTTAGGTGAAATGGATGACCACCAACTTTGGGAAACTACCATGGACCCTGAAAATCGTTTATTGGCACGTGTTTCTGTGGATGATGCTGCAGAGGCCGATAAGATTTTTGATATGCTGATGGGAGATAAGGTTGAACCTCGCCGCGAATTTATCGAAGAAAATGCCGTTTACAGTACTCTGGATATCTAATATTCTTTTAGAAAAGGGTGCAATGCTAGGATAACTATGTTATAATCGTAACATTACTCTACATTTATGAACATAATAGACGATTAAGGAGAAACTATGTCTAGCGGAATTGTTTTACTGATTGTAGTGGCAGTTATACTTGTAATTGTCGCTTACTTAGTCGGTATTCTTATTAGAAAACGAAATGATTCGCGGATTGCACAGCTTGAAGAACGCAAGCAAAAATTGTTTGACTTGCCAATTAACGAAGAAATTGAAGAAGTTAAAAATCTTCATTTAATTGGACAAAGTCAAACAACTTTCCGTGAATGGAATCAGAAATGGATAGATATCTCAACAAATTCATTCGCAGATATTGAAAATCATATTTTTGAAGCTGAAAATATGAATGATAACTTTCATTTCTTCAAAGCTAGTGCTGAAATCAATAATATTGAGAGTCAATTAGATCTTGTGGAAGAAGACATTAAGTCTGTCCGTGAGGCACTCTCAAGCTTGAAAGAACAAGAAGAAAAGAACAGTGCTCGTGTTAAACACGCACTTGACTTGTACGAAGAGTTGCAAAATTCTATTGAAGAAAACTCTGATAATTTTGGCTCTACTTTGGATGAGATCACTAAGCAGCTTAAAAATATTGAATCGGAGTTTGCCGAATTCGTGACTCTTAATTCATCAGGTGACCCTGTTGAGGCATCGAGCATTTTGGACCGTGCAGAGGAGCACACCATTGCTTTGGGCCAAATTACAGAGAAAATTCCAGCCATTGTAGCTAAGTTGGAAGATGATTTCCCAGATCAGTTGGATGATTTGGAATCTGGCTACCGCAAGTTGATTGAGCAAAATTACCACTTCCCTGAGAAAAATATCGAACGTCACTTCCAGGAAATTCGTGAAGCTATCCGTTCAAACTCAAGTGAGTTGGTTTCTCTTGATCTGGATCGTGCGGAAGAAAAAAATGCTGATATTCAAGAAAAGATTGACAACTTGTATAGTATTTTCGAACGTGAAATTGCATCATACAAGGTTGTTATGCGTCAAAAGAAAATTTTGCCAGATTATCTCAAGCATGCTAAAGAAAACAACAAGAAACTTCAAGAAGAGCTTGAGCGTCTCATGTTGACTTACATTTTCGATGAAACTTATGAAGCAGATGTACGTAGCTTTACTTCAGATATTTCGAGTGTTGAAACAGCAGTTCTTCCAACACTTGAAAACTTTGATAATCAGGTGAAACCTTTCTCAGAACTTGAAAAGATCTTCGAAAGGAGTCTCAACACCTTGTCTGCTGTTGAAAATGGACAGGTTGAGGTTTTTGAAAATCTTCGAGCTATCGAGAAAAATGAAGCTAAGGCGCGTGATGAGCTTGATGTTTATATTGATAAATTGCATGTTATCAAGCGTTACATGGAAAAACGTAATCTTCCAGGTATTCCTGAATCCTTCTTGAGTGTATTCTTCTCAACAAGTGCACAAATTGAAGCTCTAATGGATGAGCTCAGCCGTGGACGTATTAATATTGATGCAGTAATGCGTTTGACTGAAACGTCAAAAAATGCTATTGAGCATTTGGAAGAGACTGCTTATTTGGTTGTTCAAAATGCAACCTTGACTGAACAACTTTTGCAGTACTCAAACCGTTACCGCTCTTTCGAACCTGCTGTTCAAAGTAGCTTTGAGCATGCGCTTAAGTTGTTCGAAGTCGACCATGACTACGATGCATCTTTGGAAGAAATCTCTTACGCCCTGGAAACAGTAGAACCAGGTGTAACAGATCGTTTTGTATTGTCTTACGAAAAAACACGCGAACAAATTCGTATGTAGAAGAAAGATTCTGGGCCTAGGTCCAGAATCTTTTTTGAAGAACCTTATCTCTTTTTAGATTAATGAGAAGCTTAATAAAAGTTATATAGGTATTAAAGAATAGAGGAATTTATGTCAGAAGTAAAAGGCTTATTAGTTATGGATGTAGACTCAACTCTGGTCCAAGAAGAAGTAATTGATTTATTGGGGGAAGAGGCTGGTGTTGGTCGAGAGGTCGCTGAAATCACAGAGCGGGCCATGCGTGGAGAATTAGATTTCAGACAGGCTTTGAATGAGCGTGTGGCAACCCTTAAGGGATTGCCTGACAGTATATTTGAGAAGGTCTATGCCCGCATTCACTTCAACAAGGGAGCCAAGGAACTTGTGGATGAACTCCACTCACGTGGCTTCAAGGTAGGTTTAGTTTCTGGTGGTTTCCATGAGACAGTTGATAGACTGGCAAAAGAGGCAGGTATTGATTATGTGAAGGCCAATCACCTTGAGGTGATCGATGGTTTCTTAACTGGAAAGGTTTATGGTGAGATTGTTACCAAAGATGTCAAGGTAGCTAAGCTTAAAGATTGGGCAGCGGAAAATGGACTTAAACTCTCTCAAACCATTGCTATGGGTGATGGAGCCAATGATTTGCCTATGATTAAGACAGCCGGCATAGGCATCGCCTTTTGTGCCAAACCAATTGTCCGTGCACAAGCTCCTTATCAGATCACAGAACCAGATTTGTATAAGGTCATTGAGATCTTGGATGAGGTGGGAAAATAGTAGAGATAAAAGAGTCCTTTGGATGATTCCAAGGGACTCTTTGTGTATAAAAAAAACACCGAATCGGTGCCACCTTTTCAAGTTGAGTACGGACTAAGCCTTATTTTAACTCGCTGTGTTGTTTCGAATGGTTTCAAACCACAATTATTATTATATAGTTTTATAACTAATATGTCAATTTACTATAGGGTAAAGTATAAAAAATTTTATTCTTGATTACAAGATTTCAACGTCATACTATTTAATCAGTAATTCTATTAGATGTTGAAATGTTGTTTAATAAGTGTATAATAATTTCTATAAATTTAGATTTTTCAAATAAGGAGAAATGTATGACTAAGCCATACTCAATTGGACTTGATATTGGAACGAATAGTGTTGGATGGGCTGTAATAACTGATAATTACAAGGTTCCGTCTAAAAAAATGAAAGTCTTAGGAAATACGAGTAAAAAGTATATCAAAAAGAACCTGTTAGGTGTATTACTCTTTGACTCTGGAATCACAGCAGAAGGAAGAAGATTGAAGCGTACTGCAAGAAGACGTTATACTAGACGCCGTAATCGTATCCTTTATTTGCAGGAAATTTTTAGCACAGAGATGGCTACATTAGATGATGCTTTCTTTCAAAGACTTGACGATTCGTTTTTAGTTCCTGATGATAAACGTGATAGTAAGTATCCGATATTTGGAAACTTAGTAGAAGAAAAAGCCTATCATGATGAATTTCCAACTATCTATCATTTAAGGAAATATTTAGCAGATAGTACTAAAAAAGCAGATTTGCGTCTAGTTTATCTTGCATTGGCTCATATGATTAAATATAGAGGTCACTTCTTAATTGAAGGAGAGTTTAATTCAAAAAATAATGATATTCAGAAGAATTTTCAAGACTTTTTGGACACTTATAATGCTATTTTTGAATCGGATTTATCACTTGAGAATAGTAAACAACTTGAGGAAATTGTTAAAGATAAGATTAGTAAATTAGAAAAGAAAGATCGTATTTTAAAACTCTTCCCTGGGGAGAAGAATTCGGGGATTTTTTCAGAGTTTCTAAAGTTGATTGTAGGAAATCAAGCTGATTTTAGGAAATGTTTTAATTTAGACGAAAAAGCCTCCTTACATTTTTCCAAAGAAAGCTATGATGAAGATTTAGAGACTTTGTTAGGTTATATTGGAGATGATTACAGTGATGTCTTTCTCAAAGCAAAGAAACTTTATGATGCTATTCTTTTATCGGGTTTTCTGACTGTAACTGATAATGAGACAGAAGCACCTCTCTCTTCTGCTATGATAAAGCGATATAATGAACACAAAGAAGATTTAGCGTTACTAAAGGAATATATAAGAAATATTTCACTAAAAACGTATAATGAAGTATTTAAAGATGACACCAAAAATGGTTATGCTGGTTATATTGATGGAAAAACAAATCAGGAAGATTTCTACGTATATCTAAAAAACCTATTGGCTGAATTTGAAGGTGCGGATTATTTTCTTGAAAAAATTGATCGAGAAGATTTTTTGAGAAAGCAACGTACATTTGACAATGGTTCGATACCATATCAGATTCATCTTCAAGAAATGAGAGCAATTCTTGATAAGCAAGCTAAATTTTATCCTTTCTTGGCTAAAAATAAAGAAAGAATCGAGAAGATTTTAACCTTCCGAATTCCTTATTATGTAGGTCCACTTGCGAGAGGGAATAGTGATTTTGCCTGGTCAATAAGAAAACGAAATGAAAAAATTACACCTTGGAATTTTGAGGACGTTATTGACAAAGAATCTTCGGCAGAGGCTTTCATTAATCGAATGACTAGTTTTGATTTGTATTTGCCAGAAGAGAAGGTACTTCCAAAGCATAGTCTCTTATACGAAACTTTTAATGTATATAATGAATTAACAAAAGTTAGATTTATTGCCGAAAGTATGAGAGATTATCAATTTTTAGATAGTAAGCAGAAGAAAGATATTGTTAGACTTTATTTTAAAGATAAAAGGAAAGTTACTGATAAGGATATTATTGAATATTTACATGCAATTTATGGGTATGATGGAATTGAATTAAAAGGCATAGAGAAACAGTTTAATTCTAGTTTATCTACTTATCACGATCTTTTAAATATTATTAATGATAAAGAGTTTTTGGATGATAGTTCAAATGAAGCGATTATCGAAGAAATTATCCATACTTTGACAATTTTTGAAGATAGAGAGATGATAAAACAACGTCTTTCAAAATTTGAGAATATATTCGATAAATCCGTTTTGAAAAAGTTATCTCGTAGACATTACACTGGCTGGGGTAAGTTATCTGCTAAGCTTATTAATGGTATTCGAGATGAAAAATCTGGTAATACTATTCTTGATTACTTAATTGATGATGGTATTTCTAACCGTAATTTCATGCAACTTATTCACGATGATGCTCTTTCTTTTAAAAAGAAGATACAGAAAGCACAAATTATTGGTGACGAAGATAAAGGTAATATTAAAGAGGTCGTTAAGTCTTTGCCAGGTAGTCCTGCGATTAAAAAAGGTATTTTACAAAGCATAAAAATTGTAGATGAATTGGTCAAAGTAATGGGAGGAAGAAAACCCGAGTCAATTGTTGTTGAGATGGCTCGTGAAAATCAATATACCAATCAAGGTAAGTCTAATTCCCAACAACGCTTGAAACGTTTAGAAAAATCTCTCAAAGAGTTAGGTAGTAAGATACTTAAGGAAAATATTCCTGCAAAACTTTCTAAAATAGACAATAACGCACTTCAAAATGATCGACTTTACTTATACTATCTTCAAAATGGAAAAGATATGTATACCGGAGATGATTTAGATATTGATAGATTAAGTAATTATGATATTGATCATATTATTCCTCAAGCTTTTTTGAAAGATAATTCTATTGACAATAAAGTACTTGTTTCATCTGCTAGTAACCGTGGTAAATCAGATGATTTTCCAAGTTTAGAGGTTGTCAAAAAAAGAAAGACATTTTGGTATCAATTATTGAAATCAAAATTAATTTCTCAACGAAAATTTGATAATCTGACAAAAGCTGAACGGGGAGGATTGTTACCTGAGGACAAAGCTGGTTTTATTCAACGCCAGTTGGTTGAAACACGTCAAATAACAAAACATGTAGCTCGTTTACTTGATGAGAAATTTAATAATAAAAAAGATGAAAATAATAGAGCGGTACGAACAGTAAAAATTATTACCTTGAAATCTACCTTAGTTTCTCAATTTCGTAAGGATTTTGAACTTTATAAAGTTCGTGAAATCAATGATTTTCATCATGCTCATGATGCTTACTTGAATGCCGTTATAGCAAGTGCTTTACTTAAGAAATACCCTAAACTAGAGCCAGAATTTGTGTACGGTGATTATCCAAAATACAATAGTTTTAGAGAAAGAAAGTCCGCTACAGAAAAGGTATATTTCTATTCAAATATCATGAATATCTTTAAAAAATCTATTTCTTTAGCTGATGGTAGAGTTATTGAAAGACCACTTATTGAGGTAAATGAGGAGACCGGCGAATCCGTTTGGAATAAAGAATCTGATTTAGCAACTGTAAGGAGAGTACTCTCTTATCCGCAAGTAAATGTTGTGAAAAAAGTTGAGGAACAGAATCACGGATTGGATAGAGGAAAACCAAAGGGATTGTTTAATGGAAATCTTTCCTCAAAGCCAAAACCAAATAGTAATGAAAATTTAGTAGGTGCTAAAGAGTATCTTGACCCCAAAAAGTATGGGGGGTATGCTGGAATTTCTAATTCTTTTGCTGTTCTTGTTAAAGGGACAATTGAAAAAGGTGCTAAGAAAAAAATAACAAATGTACTAGAATTTCAAGGTATTTCTATTTTAGATAGGATTAATTATAGAAAAGATAAACTTAATTTTTTACTTGAAAAAGGTTATAAAGATATTGAGTTAATTATTGAACTACCTAAATATAGTTTATTTGAACTTTCAGATGGTTCACGTCGTATGTTGGCTAGTATTTTGTCAACGAATAATAAGAGGGGAGAGATTCACAAAGGAAATCAGATTTTTCTTTCACAGAAGTTTGTGAAATTACTTTATCATGCTAAGAGAATAAGTAACACAATTAATGAGAATCATAGAAAATATGTTGAGAACCATAAAAAAGAGTTTGAAGAATTATTTTACTACATTCTTGAGTTTAATGAGAATTATGTTGGAGCTAAAAAGAATGGTAAACTTTTAAACTCTGCCTTTCAATCTTGGCAAAATCATAGTATAGATGAACTCTGTAGTAGTTTTATAGGACCTACCGGAAGTGAAAGAAAGGGGCTATTTGAATTAACCTCTCGTGGAAGTGCTGCTGATTTTGAATTTTTAGGTGTTAAAATTCCAAGGTATAGAGACTATACCCCATCATCCCTATTAAAAGATGCCACACTTATTCATCAATCTGTTACAGGCCTCTATGAAACACGAATAGACCTTGCCAAACTAGGAGAGGGTTAATGGCAGGTTGGAGAACAGTAGTCGTAAACATACATTCTAAACTGTCATATAAGAATAATCACCTTATTTTTAGAAACTCATATAAAACTGAGATGATTCATCTTTCTGAAATTGATATACTTTTATTGGAAACAACTGACATTGTATTGACTACTATGTTAGTGAAGAGATTAGTTGATGAAAATATTCTAGTTATTTTCTGTGATGATAAACGATTGCCGACAGCTTTTCTTACACCGTATTATGCACGTCATGATTCTAGTCTGCAAATAGCTAGACAAATTGCGTGGAAGGAAAATGTTAAATGTGAGGTATGGACTGCTATTATTGCGCAAAAGATATTGAATCAATCTTACTATTTGGGAGAATGTTCCTTCTTTGAGAAATCTCAATCTATTATGGAATTATATCATGGATTAGAACGGTTTGATCCTAGTAATCGTGAGGGTCACTCTGCCAGAATTTATTTTAATACGCTTTTCGGTAATGATTTTACTAGGGAAAGTGATAATGATATCAATGCAGCGCTGGATTATGGTTATACCTTGTTATTGAGTATGTTTGCACGTGAGGTTGTCGTCTGTGGTTGTATGACACAAATTGGTTTAAAACATGCTAACCAGTTTAATCAATTTAACCTTGCTAGTGATATTATGGAGCCATTTAGGCCAATTATAGATAGAATTGTTTATCAAAATCGACATAATAATTTCGTCAAAATCAAAAAAGAACTTTTTTCGATCTTTTCAGAAACCTATCTCTATAATGGAAAAGAGATGTATTTATCAAACATTGTTAGTGATTATACAAAAAAAGTTATAAAAGCGTTAAATCAGTTAGGTGAGGAAATTCCTGAATTTAGAATATGAGTTATAGATATATGCGAATGATATTAATGTTTGATATGCCAACAGATACTGCTGAAGAGAGGAAAGCGTATCGTAAGTTTAGAAAGTTCCTCTTAAGTGAAGGTTTTATCATGCACCAGTTTTCGGTATATAGTAAACTGTTATTAAATCATACCGCCAATACAGCAATGGTTGGACGACTTAAAGCTAATAATCCTAAAAAAGGAAATATAACAATACTAACAGTTACTGAAAAGCAATTTGCCCGTATGATTTATTTGTACGGAGATAAAAACACAAGTATTGCCAATTCAGAGGAAAGGTTAGTGTTCTTAGGAGATAATTATTGTGATGAAGATTAATTTTTCACTTTTGGATGAGCCTATGGAGGTTAATCTGGGGACAGTTCTCGTAATTGAGGATGTGAGTGTGTTTGCTCAGTTAGTCAAGGAATTCTATCAGTATGATGAACAATCGAATTTAACAATATTTGATAGTAAAATAAGGAGTATAAGGTCCTCTGAATTACTTTTAATAACGGATATTTTAGGTTACGATATTAATACTTCTCAGGTATTAAAGTTGCTTCACACAGATATTGTAAGCCAGTTGAATGATAAACCTGAAGTTAGATCAGAAATAGATTCTTTGGTATCATTAATTACTGATATTATAATGGCAGAGTGTATAGAAAATGAACTAGATATAGAGTATGATGAGATTACACTTTTAGAACTAATTAAAGCATTAGGTGTCAGAATCGAAACTAAGTCTTGTACGGTTTTTGAAAAAATATTTGAGATTTTACAGATTTTTAAATATTTAGTTAAAAAGAGAATTTTAGTATTCGTCAATAGCTTGTCGTATTTTTCTAAAGATGAAATTTATCAAATCTTGGAATATACAAAGTTATCACAAGCTGATGTATTATTTTTGGAACCTAGACAGATTGAAGGGATTCAACAATTTATTTTAGACAAGGATTATATTTTGATGCCCTATAATAACTAGTAAATTAGTAATAAGTATAGATAGTCTTGAGTTATTTCAAGACTATCTTTTAGTATTTAGTAGTTTCTGTATGAAGTTGAATGGGATAATCATTTTGTTAGAGAGTAGATTATAAGGATTTGATAGAGGAGGAATTAAGTTGCTTGACATATGATTATTAAGAAATAATCTAATATGGTGACAGTCACATCTTGTCTAAAACGTTGATATATAAGGATTTTTAAGGTATAATAAATATAAAATTGGAATTATTTTGAAGCTGAAGTCATGCTGAGATTAATAGTGCGATTACGAAATCTGGTAGAAAAGATATCCTACGAGGTTTTAGAGCTGTGTTGTTTCGAATGGTTCCAAAACAATACGTGAGTTTGGCACTCTTGACGTGGCGTTTTAGAGCTGTGTTGTTTCGAATGGTTCCAAAACCACAGTTGAGATACCGAATCCGAATAGCATGTTTTAGAGCTGTGTTGTTTCGAATGGTTCCAAAACTTAATTCAACGATTTTACGAGCTTTCTTTTGTTTTAGAGCTGTGTTGTTTCGAATGGTTCCAAAACAGAAAGACTTCAACAGTCCAGAGAAAATAAGTTTTAGAGCTGTGTTGTTTCGAATGGTTCCAAAACCCTGACGCATATGGAAATCCTAACGGTCAGGTTTTAGAGCTGTGTTGTTTCGAATGGTTCCAAAACAACGACTGCACAGCGGCAGTATGGGTGAATGTTTTAGAGCTGTGTTGTTTCGAATGGTTCCAAAACTGATGAAGTCAACATCACAGACACAGGGAAGTTTTAGAGCTGTGTTGTTTCGAATGGTTCCAAAACACCTAACACACTTGTGTGTCCGTAGCTTCCGTTTTAGAGCTGTGTTGTTTCGAATGGTTCCAAAACGCCAAACAAAAACAGAAATGATGAAGCGGAGTTTTAGAGCTGTGTTGTTTCGAATGGTTCCAAAACTAACAAGCTGTACGACTTGTACTATCAGGCGTTTTAGAGCTGTGTTGTTTCGAATGGTTCCAAAACAAAATGGAATTCCTGTTGATATGGTTAACTGTTTTAGAGCTGTGTTGTTTCGAATGGTTCCAAAACCACTAGCAATGCCTTGCAAGGCTGCCCCAAGTTTTAGAGCTGTGTTGTTTCGAATGGTTCCAAAACCTTCAATTGAATTGAGTATCTCGAGATAAGGTTTTAGAGCTGTGTTGTTTCGAATGGTTCCAAAACTTATTAGTTTTGATATGCCACAAAATAATTGTTTTAGAGCTGTGTTGTTTCGAATGGTTCCAAAACCATCACAGATACCGGAAACGGTGGTTATTAGTTTTAGAGCTGTGTTGTTTCGAATGGTTCCAAAACCTTAAGAGTTACCCTCTTAATGGTCTTAAGTAGTTTTAGAGCTGTGTTGTTTCGAATGGTTCCAAAACCATAGGTCATAATAACTTCATCGGTTGGAAGTTTTAGAGCTGTGTTGTTTCGAATGGTTCCAAAACCACACTTGCACAAGTATGTTTCAATCTTATGTTTTAGAGCTGTGTTGTTTCGAATGGTTCCAAAACAACAGGTAGTAGATGGAATATTAAAGAAATGTTTTAGAGCTGTGTTGTTTCGAATGGTTCCAAAACTTCATTTCTTCCTCAACCTCATACCCAAACGTTTTAGAGCTGTGTTGTTTCGAATGGTTCCAAAACACGTTCTTCGCTAGTTCTTCTAGCATAAGCGTTTTAGAGCTGTGTTGTTTCGAATGGTTCCAAAACACATCTGGAACGGTAGCACCAACGAATGGTGTTTTAGAGCTGTGTTGTTTCGAATGGTTCCAAAACTTTTGTTATCACAATTTTCGGTTGACATTTCTTAGAACTCATCTTATCATAAAGGAGTCTAGTATTGAAATGTGAGAAGGGACATGTTATACGAATATCCAGCTATTTTTCACACGATTGAGGAAGCTTGCAGGATTAGTTTTCCCAATTTTGGTCGGATTATTCAGGTAGCTTCTTTATTTGATGTTATGACGAAATCGTCAGTATTTTTTGCTTATATTATTTATTATTATGTGGACCAGGTCTTGCCTGATTTGACGGCAGTAAGTAGTATTCCTAATGAGAAAGAGCTTGTGGTTTTGATTCAGTTAGAACTTGATTGACAGCAAAAAACTCTTGGAGGATAAATTTCCAAGAGTTTTAATTTTTATTAGCCACATAGACTCCAAGGACTACCAAGATTCCCGCTAAGATTTGTAACTGTGAGAAGGGCTCTCCTAAGAAGACTACAGCAGCTAGAATTGAGATAATCGTTGATATGCCAATGAAAGAAGCAGTTCGGTTAACCCCGATAGTTGCGATAGCAAAATTTGAAAGGATATACCCTATAACACTACACCCCAATCCTTGGTACAGGATGGTTATGGCGAACTTTGGATTACTCCAAGGGAGCGTTAAAAGCTCTTTCAAGTTACCCGCTAGAAAGCTATGGCTTAGTGCAAAGAGTCCAAATGTAAGGCAACCACTGGCTAACATAAAATAGGTAATCTCAAAGCTAGTGAATTGACTGGCTTTTTCAACGTCAACGCAATAAAGGGCATAGGAGACAACGGCTAAACCTAAAATGAAGTATCCGACAAGTGAGAAGTTGGTGGAGCCACCCGCAGCGAATATGGCAATAATGATACCGATGAGGGTTGTAGCGACACCTACCACTTGCCAACGACTTGGCCATTCTTTCAAAATAAGACTAGACATGATAAGTGCGACGACCGGAATGCAAGCGAGGAATGCTCCACTTTCAGAGGCAGTAGTCATACGAATCCCAATCGTTTCGCAGATAAAATAGATAATAGGATTAAGGATGGCAATACGTATCAGTGGTTTGAGATTTCTGCCATTTATGACTACCTTTTGTCTTTTTGTGAGAAGATAAAGGTTGACAAAGAAGAAGGCTGTGACAAAACGCCAAGAGATTAAAGCAAGGCCACTGGCCTGTGCTGTAATCGATTTGGTAAATATAAAACTGAGCCCAAAAAGGATCTCGCAGGCAGCTGCAGCCAAACATCCCAAGATGATTTTATGTTTCATTCTCTCACCCCCTGATTATGGATTTCCACCCCTATTATAGCATCTTTAGGTAACGATTTTATTATTCTGAATCTAAAAAGATTAGCAGAATAGCTAGCCTATCTTATATTAGTTACCAATTGAGACAGTTCCGTCTGAGCCAACTTTTATATTTGTATCGTCTTGGCTTAAACAGCATTTTCACCATTTATTTTGGCTGAATTACCGTTCTCGCCGTTCAATTCAGTTGAACCGTCTTTGTTAACTTTAACTGAGGCACTTGAGTCGGTAGAAGAAGAGTCTTTTCTCACCCTACTTGATGATGAAGATGATGATGAGTTACTTTTATCTTTGGAGTTACCACATGCTGCTAGGGTTAACAAGGCGAGAACTGAGACAGATGCTAAAGTTAATTTAGAAAAAACTCTCATAATAATCTCCCTTTTTTATTAGTAGATTTAATTTAATGAAAACTCATCAAATTAAAAGCACTTCCAGTTGTTTTTACCTAATTGTAATCTCTTAGTAATGTAGGTATTGTATAAGATTAATCTGTTGAAAAGTAAGAGGATTCCTTAAGGGTTGTGATAGATATTTCAAGTGTTCGGTTCGGTTGTTAGGCTTCTCTTTGTTATAATAAAAAAACAAATGTAGGTGCATTACGTATCAAACGACGATTAAAGTTGACAACGCTATTATTCAGTTTCAGAGGGTTACGGAGTGTCTGTGAAACTCTTCGGATATACGGAAGATGGGATGACACCTATGAGTTGGGTGAATATTGCTTTAGCCTCTTGCGTGACCATGTGTCTACAGAGTTATTTTTCCAATTATCAGGAAATAGAGGAGCTTGCAATTCAGGTTGATTCTAGCTATGAAGAAGGGCATTTCAAGCTTGACATTCATCTACCTAAGGACTTGAATAGTGATAATGAGCAGGAAATCTTGTCTTTTTTAGATACTTATTGCCGAGCGAAGAATTTTTTTCGTGAGGATATAGATGTTGATATCAGCTTAGTCAAATAAGCTTGTTATCCGTTGAGAAATTCGTGTTATACTAGTAGCTATAGACAACCTGTTTCACTTGTGGTGGAATGGGTATTGATAGGAGGGCTTGCTATGCAAGACAAACTACATGAAATCCGTGTGTTTGAGAATTTTAAAGAAGAACTATTTGAAACTGGGCATGTGATTGTCACTACTGAGGTAGTCGAGAAGTCCTTAAATTATTTTGGTAATGCTCATGGTGGTTATTTATTTACGCTCTGTGATCAGGTGGCAGGACTTGTGGCACTTTCAACAGGAGACTACGCTGTAACTCTTCAGTCCAATATCAATTATTTAAAGGCAGGTCATTTGTCTGACCAACTCAAGATTGAAGGTCTTTGTGTGCATAATGGTAAAACGACCAAGTTGGTAGAAGTCCTCATTACTAATCAGGAGGAAAAAATTCTTACTAGAGCGACCTTTACCATGTATGTGACGGGCTCGATTTCGGAGTAGAGAAGGAATCTTATGTCAGATTTTTAAACTATGGATGACTTTGCAGTCTTTGTAAATGACTACCTGACACCAGACCAATTGAGTATTCAGGAATATTCTTGTGCCTCTGATCAGCAGGAATTTTCTCTTCTTGTAACTATTGATGATTATGAGATGATGTGTCGTTGGCATACCGTCTGGACTTTTTCTAGTATACACCGGATCTTTTTTCAGTCCGTAATGGATTTGGATAATAGTTTTACTATATATGCTGAAAGTCTGACGATGAAGGTACGACTTAGGGACCAAGAACTTATATTTCAAGTGACTGGGCTGGAGATGGTGGTTATTGGTTTGTCTGAATCCCTTTATTGTTTAGTTGATGGGTCATTCAATGAGAGAGGCAAGCATTTTAGCTACCTTTTTGAAGATAAGAGTGTGAGATCTGAAGGTTGGGTGTTGGATCTTGAAATGTTGAAAAAGAAGCATTTGTAGAAAAAAATTCCTATATACTAGATGATGAGGTTCCAGTTGAGCTGACAAAGCTTAAAAAAGTGATACAAAAGTTAGATTTAGTAACCGTTCGCCATGATGTGAAGGTTGTTCGAAAAGTTTTTTGAGTTTTTCAGGGATGGCTTTTGAAGGCGAGGAGCTAGGTAAGCCAACAGACTTCCTTTGGGTACAATTTTTGGCAGAGCAAGATGATTTGGCTGTTCCTACCTATGGGATTCGGATCAATGATGGCAGTCGCAAGACTTATGTAACGGCCTTGGCTGGTGAGGATGATAGTATGGAAATGTTTGCTCTTGCACCAGCCACTTATGCGGTTTTTAAACTTAGAGGGCCTGCAACAGCAGCTGTTTGGGAGAGTTTTCATTATGCTAAGAACCATTTTGAAATGATTGATCAGCCAACTGTAGAGGTTTATCCACCAGGGAATCGTCAGGCTGAAGATTATGAAATGGAAGTTTGGATTCCAATAAAGGAGGAAGTATAGATGCGTCTGGACAAGTTTTTGGTAGACTGTGGTGTCGGGAGTCGTAGTCAAGTCAAGACCTTTCTGAAAAAGAAGCAAGTGACCGTAAATGGGCAGGTGGAGACATCACCTAAGACTCAGATTGATGAGGATAAAGACCAAATTGCATACTTGGGTCAGGAGTTGATATATGAGACCTTTGTTTACTATCTCTT
The DNA here is from genome assembly GCF_010120595.1 of Streptococcus thermophilus. NCBI lineage: Bacteria > Bacillati > Bacillota > Bacilli > Lactobacillales > Streptococcaceae > Streptococcus > Streptococcus thermophilus. The sequence goes on along the minus strand of NZ_CP038020.1, from coordinate 1,927,095 downwards.
AAATAAACCGCAAGGTGTCATTTCAGCAACGGAAGACTCTCGTCATAAGACTGTCCTCAATTTACTCGATGAGACAGCAAGACATAAGCAGGTTTTTCCAGTTGGTCGCTTGGATATTGATACTCATGGTCTTCTTCTATTGACCAATAATGGAGACTTAGCCCACGCTATGCTGTCTCCCAAAAAGCATGTGGACAAGATTTATCAGGCCAAGGTGGCTGGTATTATGGATGAAGAGGATATCTTGGCTTTTGAAAAAGGGATCAAGCTTAAAGACCATACTTGTCAGCCAGCGAAATTAGAGATTGTATCAGTCGACAGGAATACGAGTACTAGTTTGGTTCAAATTACCATTGCTGAGGGAAAATTCCATCAGGTTAAGCGTATGGTAGCCGCTTGCGGTAAGGAAGTGGCGGATTTACAACGTTTGAAAATGGGACCTTTAAGCCTGCCAAATGATTTAGAGCTTGGTGCTTGGCGACGTTTGACACAGGAGGAGTTAGACGATCTAACTATTTTTGGAATTCCTTTGGCCTAAGATAGTCTAGTAGTTGCGAAATAGGCGGATTTTTGTTACTATTATTGTGATATTCTAGAAGAAAAAACGAGGTAAATTCAAGTGGCATTTGGAGATAACGGACCACGGAAGAAATCATTTTTTGAACGTCTAACAGTATTAGTCGTTTTGATTATGCTAGTAGTAACAGTTGGGGCATTGATTTTCCAAGCAGTCTCAGCTGTCCGTTAAGACGCTATCAAGCGTTTTTTTGTGTATGTCGGAGATTCTTTGGTCTGAGATCAAATTAGAACACAGCATACAAATCAGAAAGAGAGAATATAAATGAGTATGTTTTTAGATACAGCCAAGATCAGTGTCCAAGCTGGTCGTGGTGGCGATGGGATGGTTGCCTTCCGTCGTGAAAAATATGTGCCAAATGGCGGTCCTTGGGGAGGTGACGGTGGTAAGGGTGGCTCAGTCATTTTCAAGGTTGACGAAGGCTTGCGCACCCTTATGGATTTCCGTTATAACCGTAAGTTCAAAGCTAAGAACGGTGAAAAAGGGATGACCAAGGGTATGCATGGTCGAGGAGCTGAGGACCTTATCGTTAGCATCCCGCCTGGTACGACAGTGCGTGACGCTGAAACAGGTAAGGTTATTACTGATATGGTCGAGGATGGCCAAGAGTTTGTCGTTGCTCATGGTGGACGTGGTGGACGTGGAAATATCCGTTTTGCGACACCTCGTAATCCTGCCCCTGAAATCGCTGAAAATGGTGAACCAGGTGAAGAGCGCGAACTTCAATTGGAATTGAAGATTTTGGCTGATGTTGGTTTGGTTGGCTTCCCATCTGTTGGTAAATCAACAATTCTCAGTGTGGTAACGGCAGCAAAACCAAAGATTGGTGCTTACCACTTTACGACAATTGTTCCTAACTTGGGAATGGTCCGTACAAAGTCAGGAGAGAGTTTTGCCATGGCTGACCTCCCAGGATTGATTGAAGGTGCTAGCCAGGGGGTTGGCTTGGGAACACAGTTCCTCCGCCACATCGAGCGTACACGTGTTATCCTTCATGTTATTGATATGTCAGCGAGTGAGGGGCGTGATCCTTACGAGGATTATCTTCAAATTAACAAAGAGCTGGAAACTTACAACTTGCGCTTGATGGAACGTCCACAAATTATTGTTGCTAATAAGATGGACATGCCTGAGGCTGAGGAAAACTTGAAAGAGTTTAAGGAAAAATTGGCTGCTAACTATGATGAATTTGATGAGTTGCCACAAATTTTCCCTATTTCAAGTTTGGCCCATCAAGGTTTGGAAAATCTTTTGGAAGCTACTGCTGAACTACTTGATCAAACAGATGAATTCTTGCTCTATAACGAAGATGATATGGAACAAGAAGAAGTATACTATGGCTTTAACGAAGAAGAACGTCCATTTGAAATCAGTCGTGACGATGATGCGTCATGGGTGCTTTCTGGTGAAAAACTTGAAAAACTCTTTGTCATGACTAACATGGAACGTGATGAATCTATTATGAAATTCGCTCGTCAATTGCGTGGTATGGGAGTTGATGAAGCCCTTCGTGAACGTGGTGCTAAGGACGGCGATATTGTTCGTATTGGTAACTTCGAATTTGAGTTTGTGGATTGACGTTGAAAGACTATCAAGTGCTTCAACACTTGATAGTCTACGGCGGCCGCTATGGCAACCTCATTACCTGCCTAAAGTGGGGGTTAAGGATTGACTTGTGTCGCATGGATTAGTGTGATATAAATACATGTTGAATACAACAAATTATTGAAAGGAGAGGTTTACAATGGGAAATAAACCAATATCCTTCAAGGATAAAGATGGGAATTTTGTTTCTGCGGCTGATGTCTGGAATCCGAAGAAACTTGAAGAACTCTTTACGCGATTAAACCCTAACCGAAAACTCCGTCTTGAGCGTGAGCGTTTGGCAAGGAAAGAAGCGGCAAAACACCCTGAATTAAATGAAGAAACAGAGCAAGTGTAGTACTTGCCCTGTTTTTTTATTTAAATTGGTAATCAAAAACAGTTACCTCATCAGGAGTAACTGTTTTAATAATTAGGCATTTAAAATTTTGTCCAAGAATTCTTTCAAACGTGGGTGTTGTGGGTTATCGAAGATTTGATCTGGTGTACCATCTTCAAGGAACTCACCGTCTGCAGTAAAGATGACACGGTTAGCAACCTGACGGGCAAATCCCATTTCGTGAGTAACGATAATCATGGTCATACCTTGCTCTGCCAATTCTTTCATAACGTTAAGAACGTCTCCGACCATCTCAGGGTCAAGGGCAGAAGTAGGTTCGTCAAAGAGCATGATGTCAGGATTCATTGCCAAACCACGCGCAATTGCCACACGTTGTTTTTGTCCACCAGATAGGCTATCTGGTGTAGCATCAGCTTTGTCAGAAAGTCCGACACGGTCTAGAAGATCCATAGCTAATTTATCAGCTTCTTCTTTAGTCATGCGTCCCAGTTCAACTGGTGCGAATGTCACATTTTCAAGGACAGTCATGTGTGGGAAGAGGTTGAAATGCTGGAAAACCATCCCGATATTTTCACGGGCTTTGTCAAGGTTTGTCTTAGGGTTTGATAATTCATAGCCATCAACGACTACTTTACCAGAAGTTATTGGTTCAAGTAGGTTAAGAGTACGAAGGAAGGTTGATTTACCTGAACCTGAAGGACCGATGATACATACAACGTCCCCTTCGTAGAATTTGGCGTCAATGCCTTTAAGGACTTCATTGTCGCCGTATGATTTGTGCAAGTCCTGCACATCGATTTTCAATTCAGCCATTATTTAAGTCTCTTTTCTAGTCGTTTAGCCAATTTCGTCAAGCATGTGATGATGACCAAGTAAATGATGGCCAAAATCGCATACATACGGAATGATTGGTAGTTACGAGCAATGATGATTTTACCAGTTTGGAAGAGTTCGACCAAACCGATAGCTGATACGATAGTCGTATCTTTCAATGAGATAACAAATTGGTTGATGAAGTTTGGCAACATCAAACGAACAGCCTGTGGCAAGATGATCTTACGCATTGTTGTATTGTATGGGACACCCAAGCTTCGGCTGGCTTCCATCTGACCAATAGGGACAGCTTCGATACCACCACGCACAATTTCAGCAATGTAAGCACCACCATTAAGTGAGAGGGCTATAGTCGCAGCCACGAAGTCATTGATTGGTGACTGGTGACCGGTGATATTTTCAATCAAGTTCGGAATACCCCAATAGATGAAGGCTGCAACGATCATCAATGGAATACCACGGACAACGTCAACAAAGATTTGTGAAATCACACGAAGGGTCTTGTTTGGTGCAACTGCCATCATACCGAAGATAATACCGATAATCATGGCAATAGCAAATGAAAGAAGGGTCAATCCAAGGGTAATTCCAAGACCTTGGAGAAGTTGTTTATAGTTGTTTTTAATTAAGCCTACGATTGTAGTTTCATCGGCAACATTGGTTGAGCTCTTTTCTTTAGATTTGTTATTGTCAAGGTATTTGTTGATAATCTTATCGTAAGTACCGTCTTTAACAATAGCAGCTAAACCATTGTTGAACATTTCAATCAACTCAGGGTTAGCCCCTTTTTTAACAGCAAAGCCAACTTTACCAGTAGAGATTCCCTTAATAGGTGTTTCAAAGTTACGTCCTTGTTGGATAGCGTATAGAAGTACGGCTTCATCATCCATAAGGGAATCGATTGAACCAGAGTTCAAGCTATCATACATAGTAGAAGCTTCATCGTATGCACGAAGCGTGAAGCCATATTTGTCGGCATTCTCTTCTAACCAAGAGTAAGAAGATGTTCCGTTTTTGGCACCAACAGTCTTACCTTTGAGATCTTCGTATTTCTTAATGTTAGAGCCTTTTTTCACGGCTAAACGAATGTTTGAAGTGTAGTAAGGATCTGAGAAATCAAAGATTTGTTTACGGGCATCAGTGATGGTCATACCAGCCAATACCGCATCGGCTTGGCTAGATTGAACGGCATTAAGTGATGCATCGAAACCAGGGTTAGTTAATTTAACATTGAAACCTTGGTTTTTAGCAATGGCATTGATGATGTCAACGTCGATACCAACATACTTACCAGAACCATTTTGATATTCAAATGGTGCAAACGATGAGTCCATTGAGATGGTGTAAGTTTCCTTAGTAGGAGTAGCTTTTGCATTAGCATCACCAGTCAAGTTAAGAGCTTCCGACGGTTTTGACGATGAAGATTTTGAAGAAGCTTTTGCTGAGTCACCCAACCATTTGGTCATGATTTCATCGTAGGTGCCGTCTTCCTTCATTTCCTTAAGGGCTTCATTGAAATCCTTGATAAGACTTTCGTGCTTTCCACCTTTTTTTACAGCGAAAGCGAAGCTACCAATAGATTCAGGCTTTATGTTGATAGCATAGTCTTTACCTTGACCAATAGCATATTGAACAACTGGTGTGTCGTCCATGGCTGCATAAACTGAACCAGAGTCCAAACTGTTGTTCATCAAGTCACTAGTGTCAAAAGTTTTAACAGTGAAACCATACTTGCTAGCGTTTTTATCAAGCCAGGTTTGAGCGGCGGTACCATTTTTAACACCAACCGTTTTACCTTTCAATTGTTTGTAGTCGCTGACTTTGTCGTTGCTACGAGTGTAAATAACAATTGATGTGTCGTAATAAGTGTCTGAAAAAGTGAAGACCTTCTTACGTGCATCGGTTACAGTTGTACCTGCCATGAGGGCGTCTGCTTGTCCTGACTGAACTGCGTTAACGGCTGCATCAAAACCAGGATAAGTTTGGTTAACATCCCAATTCTTACGTTTGGCAACTTCGTTGATAATATCAACATCGATACCCTTGTAGGTCTGATCAGAGTCTTTGAATTCAAATGGGGCATAGGCTGTATCTGAAACTACTGAAATCGTGCTAGCAGATGCCTTAGCTCCGAAAACAAAGAGAGCTGACATGACACTCAAAAAGAGTGTCAGAAGTTTTTTCTTCATTATAAAAAGTTCTCCTTTATAAAATACCTTTCTATTCTATCAAAAAAAGCCCTTGTTATCAAACTCTGAGAAGCTTCATGTTATAAAATATAACAATAATTGTTAATTGTGAGAGTTGTTTTAGAAGAAGTTGACAAGTTTGTGTCAATTCGTTACACTGTACCCTAATACAGGGAAGATTAGTTACAGGAGCTGAAAATGAAGAAAAGTATGCTTGAGAAATACACCAGCCGATATGATAAAGTCCCTAGTTGGCTGATGATTATGCTTTCCTGTTTTATTGCCTCTGGATATGTCCTTATAGGTGGATTTCTAGCAGGGATTGTTGTGGGAGTTCCCATGACTGTTATTCTCTCATTCTTGATATTTAATGGCAACATTCAGTTTCGGAATATAAATACGATTTCCACTAAACTGTTTTCAAGCTTGTATTTTCAGCTGGGAACCTTTGTCTTTACTGCCTTAGTTATCTTTATCTGAGTTAAAGTTGTTTAAAAAACGTCCCATTCGTACACTCGGATTTTTTAAGGGGAATATTTGCTTGAACTTACTTAAGGGGTGGGGCTTTGGGACTCTACTCTTGTTAGCGAGTTTCCTTGGGACTTCTTTACTTGGTGGTTTAGAGTTTGTAAAAGTGGACTTTTCTCAAAGAATCTTTATATATCTCTTATCTTTGATTCCTTTCTGGTTTATCCAGGGCGGGACTGAGGAATTGGTGACACGTGGTTGGCTACTTCAGACGGTGACTAGTAAATTGAACCTTTCCTGGGGAATTGCTATTTCAAGTTCTCTCTTTTCAATACTACACCTAGGAAATCAAGGTGTCACTGCCTTGTCTCTTATCAGTATTATTCTAGTAGGAGTCCTCATGGCTCTTTACATGCTCAAGACAGATAATATCTGGGGAGTGGCATCCCTTCATGGTGCTTGGAACTTTACGCAAGGAAATCTAGTTGGCGTGGCAGTCAGTGGACAGAATGCAGGTGATAGCCTATTGCGCTTCCATACCAAGTCAGGTGTACCGGGATTGGTTATCAGGTGGAGCCCCTTGGTCTAGAAGGTAATATTATCACCTGTATCGTTCTCCTGATTGGTATTGTTATTCTTCGACTACAATTGAAAAAAGAAAATTCTTAAGGCTGAGTTCTAAAGACTCGGTCTTTTTACTTCTATGTTAAAATAGAAGAAAGATTTGAAAAAGGGGACGAGATGATAGTAAAGCTTGATGGGCTCATATTGAAATTGAAAATAGTGGTTAGCCTTATATTTTCCGTCTTGTCTCTATGGATCCTTTTTCCTGAGCTTATTAGAGGTTCCCTTCGTGAAGATCTAGTCAAGCAGTTCCTTGGTCTCATTGTTTTATTTTGGCTCTTATTATCCATTGTTCTTCTCATAGATGGTATTGTAAATCTCAAAGGTCATGGAAAACTGTTGGAACTTGATGACAATTCTTTGACCTACTACGGCCAAGTATTTGGACGCAAAACCTTTGAAATTCCCTTATCAGAGATTGAGTTTGTCAAGAAGGCTTGGTCAACGCAGATGGGGGATATTGAACGCTCTTCGACGGTGAGATATTCTTTGAAATGCATCGAGCATGTCTTTGACTTGATGCTGAAGTTGATGATAAAAAGAGATATCAGGTCTTGCTTATCTTCTTCAAAAATGGTGAGATAGCCATTACCTATGACAAAAACTTGGTCATCAATCACGGAAGAAACGTACCTATGTCGCAAAGATGCGAATGATTGAGATTCCACTTACAAGTGGGGAGATTTTCTCCGATCAAGAGATAAATGATTGCATAAATGAAAGGAAAAACCATGATAGATAGAAAAGAAGACAACCAATTTCATTTGGTTTCTAAATACGAACCCTCAGGAGATCAGCCCCAGGCTATCGAAACCTTGGTTGATAATATCAAAGGTGGGGAGAAGGCTCAAATTTTAAAGGGTGCGACAGGGACAGGTAAGACCTATACCATGAGTCAAGTCATCCAACGTGTTAATAAGCCAACTCTGGTTATCGCCCACAATAAGACCTTGGCAGGCCAGCTCTATGGTGAGTTCAAGGAGTTTTTCCCAGACAATGCTGTAGAGTATTTTGTTTCCTATTATGATTATTACCAGCCAGAGGCTTATGTGCCTTCATCAGATACCTATATTGAAAAAGATAGCTCTGTTAATGATGAAATTGATAAACTCCGTCACTCAGCGACATCAGCCCTATTGGAACGCAATGATGTAATTGTTGTGGCTTCCGTGTCTTGTATTTACGGTTTGGGTTCGCCAAAAGAATATGCGGATTCAGCTGTTAGCCTGCGTCCTGGTCAAGAAATTTCTCGGGACAAGTTGCTCAATGACTTGGTTGATATCCAGTTTGAGCGTAACGATATTGATTTTCAACGCGGAAAATTCCGTGTACGTGGCGATGTGGTTGAAATTTTCCCTGCCAGCCGTGATGAAAATGCTTTTCGAGTGGAATTTTTCGGTGATGAGATTGACCGTATCTGTGAAATTGAAAGTTTGACAGGACGTAATCTCGGTGAAGTCGAGCACCTTGTTCTTTTTCCGGCTACTCACTTTATGACCAATGAAGAGCATATGGAAGAAGCTATCAAGAATATTATGGAAGAGATGGAGGTTCAGGTTAATCAATTTGAAGCCGAGGGTAAACTCATCGAGGCTCAACGTATTCGTCAACGGACAGAATACGATGTCGAAATGCTTCGTGAGATGGGTTACACCAATGGTATCGAAAACTACTCACGTCACATGGATGGTCGTAAAGAAGGTGAGCCACCGTTTACTCTACTTGATTTCTTCCCAGAAGATTTCCTCATCATGATTGATGAAAGTCACATGACCATGGGACAGATTAAAGGAATGTATAACGGAGACCAAGCCCGTAAGAAGATGCTTGTCGATTACGGCTTCCGTTTACCATCGGCTCTTGATAACCGTCCCCTTCGTCGTGAAGAATTCGAAAGTCATGTGCATCAGATTGTCTATGTGTCAGCGACACCAGGTGACTATGAGATGGAGCAGACTGAGACTGTCGTTGAGCAAATCATCCGTCCGACAGGACTTCTTGATCCAGAAGTCGAAGTTCGTCCAACTATGGGTCAAATGGATGACCTCCTTGGTGAAATCAATGCCCGTACTGAAAAAGGAGAGCGTGTCTTTGTAACAACTTTGACTAAGAAGATGGCTGAAGACTTGACCGATTACCTCAAGGAAATGGGAGTCAAGGTCAAATACATGCACTCTGATATTAAGACTTTGGAGCGTACTGAGATTATCCGTGACTTGCGTTTGGGTGTCTTTGATGTTCTTATTGGGATTAACCTTCTTCGTGAGGGTATTGACGTTCCTGAAGTTAGTCTGGTTGCTATTTTGGATGCTGATAAGGAAGGTTTCCTTCGTAATGAACGTGGGCTTATCCAAACGATTGGACGTGCTGCCCGAAATAGTGATGGGCACGTTATCATGTATGCGGATAAGATTACGGAGTCTATGCAGAAAGCTATGGATGAAACTGCTCGTCGTCGTGAAATCCAAATGGCCTATAATAAGGAGCACGGTATCACTCCGCAAACGATTAAGAAAGAAATTCGTGACCTTATTTCGATTACCAAGACCAATGAAGCAGAAGTGGCAGAGGATACTGTGAAGTACAGTGCCATGAACAAGAAAGAACGCCAAGAAGCCATCAAGAAACTTCAAAAGCAAATGCACGAAGCGGCAGAGCTGCTTGATTTTGAATTGGCAGCCCAAATTCGTGATATGGTTCTAGAGCTGAAGAGTATGGATTAAGGCTAGGTTCATTACTTAGGAAATATAAGTAAGAAAGGAAATATATGTCACGTTCACAAGCAACTATTTTGACCAACATGTGTCTCATTGAAGATGGCCGTGGAAACATTGTCATGCAAATCCGCGATCCAAAGCGTTATTCTTGGTCGGGAGCAGCCCTACCCGGTGGCCATATCGAAGCACATGAAGGTCTAGTAGAATCAGTTATCCGTGAGGTAAAGGAAGAAACTGGTTTGACCATCAAAAGTCCTAAATTGGTCGGTATGAAGCACTGGTACACGACAGATGACGAACGGTACTTGGTTTTCCTCTATAGAACCTCGGATTTTGAAGGGGATCTTCGTTCAACGGAAGAGGGAGAAGTCCGGTGGGTTGCTCGAGAGGAGGTAGTTCATATGGATTTAGCCTATGACATGCTTAATCTCCTTCGTGTGTTTGAAGAGGATAATCTTTCAGAACTCTTCTATCGTGAGCGCCTTGAAAATGACTTCTTAAGAGAATTTTGGTGAAAAATGAACTATTTATTCAAATGAATGAATAGTTTTTTTAGTCTTTAAAATTAGATAGAAGACTTTAAAACAAACGATTTTCGGCATTTATAACGATTCTGAAATTAATAAAAATAAAAACAAATCAATAAAAGTCTATTTTTGCGTTGACAAAAGTATAATAATACATTATTATACTTACATAGTTAATAAATATAGAAAAGAGATTGATTATGAAACCATGGAAAAAACTTTTATTGGGCCTTGCAGGTGTCTTTGCTTTTACATCTTTAGCGGCTTGTTCTTCATCGACTAACACATTAGATAAAGTAAAAAATAAGGGGACTTTGACTGTCGCTCTTAATCCCCACTTTGCCCCTTTTGAATTTAAAACAATCCAAGATGGTAAGGATACTATTGCTGGGGCAGATATCGAAATTGCCAAGGCTATTGGTGATGAACTAGGTGTGAAAGTCAAATTCTCTGAAATGTCTTTTGACAATGTCCTAGCCAGCGTTCAATCTGGTAAAGCTGATATTGCCATTTCTGGTATATCAGCTACTAAAGAACGTCAGAAAATTTTCGACTTTTCAGATACTTACTATGATTCTGAAACGGTTCTTCTTGTCAAAAAAGATGCCACAGAAACCTACAAACAAATCAGCGACTTTTCTAAGAAATCTATAGCTGTTCAAAAAGGCTCAATTCAAGAAAATATTGCCAAAGCTAATTTGTCGGATGCCAATGTGGTTTCCTTGGCGCAACCTGGTGAAGCTATCAATGAGTTGAAATCAGGTCAAGTCGAAGGAGTGGTGCTAGAAAAGGCTATCGCGAAAGGTTATGTGGACCAAAATAGTGATTTAACTATGTCAGATATTGCTCTAAAATCAGATTCAAACGATGCTTACGCTGTAGCGATGCCTAAGGGCAGTGATGATCTTAAAACCAAGGTTAATAAGATTATCGCTAAACTCAAAAAAGAAGGTAAAATTGACAGCTATGTTCAAGATGCCTACGCTCTTTCACTTAAGAGTTCTAGCAAATCAGGAGTCACAATATGAAGAAATTTTGGTTTATGCTTACAGCCCTAGTTGCCACGTGTTTTCTTGTTGCTTGTAGGGGGAGTCAAGGAGTGAGCACAAAAACGATTAAGGAAAATAAGAAAATTGTCGTAGCGACAGAGTCTGAATTTGCACCATTTGAATTCAAATCGTTGGTCAATGGCAAGGATACCTTAGTTGGAGCAGACATCGAGTTGGCTAAAGCTATCGGGAAAAAACTTGGTGTGAAAGTTGAATTTTCTGTTATGTCTTTTGACAATGTCCTTGCTAGTGTGCAAAGTGGTAAAGCAGACATTGCCATTGCAGGGATCTCGGTAACAGACGAGCGTAAAAAAGTCTATGATTTTTCTGATAGCTACTATACCTCTGAAAATGCAGTGATTGTCAAAAAAGACAAGGTAAATGATTTTACAAGTGCTGATAGTCTCGCTAAACAAACTGTCGGTACGCAAAAAGGGTCTGTTCAAGAAACAGTTGCTAAGAAACAATTCTCTAAGGCAAGTGTGGTTTCACTCGCTTCAAATGGTGAGATGATTAACGAACTCAAGTCAGGACAGATTCAAGCGGTTGTCCTTGAAAAAGCTATTGCAGAAGGTTATATCGCACAAAATGATGATGATTTAACCCTTTCCAGCTTTAACCTTAAGTCAGATGGTTCAGATGCTTATGCAGTCGCGATACGTAAGGGTTCGGACGATTTACTTAAAGAAATCAATGCTGTCATCAAAGAGACCAACGAGTCTGGAAAATTTGACCAATGGTTAAAAGAAGCATCAAGTTACAAACAAAGTAAGTAAACTCAAAAGATTTTCTATTTTGCATTGAATAAAAGTTCTTTTAGAAACTTTTATTAGGTAATGTCGGACGTTAGCGAACTTCTTTGAAGTTTCATGACTAAGTTCTCGAAATTTTCGAGCATCTGAAACAAGCCCGCTTCAGGTGTTTTCATCACGGCGAAAAGTCTCGATTAGAGCTCGCTTTGGCAGCTAAAGGGAATTCTCAAAACATTCTTAAATCTAAAATGAGGAATACCCCATTTTTTATTGAATTCTCTGCTAAAAACAGTTATTATCAAAGTAGGTAAGTCTTCCAAAAATGACAAATAAAATTGTAGACAGAGCTCGATAAAAGCAAGGAGAAACGATGAAGCTACCACGTTTTGGTGTTGAAGAATGGCTTAATGTCCATGAAAAATCTGCCATTTGTGATATCGCAGGAGTTTCAATTAAGGCCCTTACAATGAGAGAATTATTTGACCTATCAGGCCTTGATAAGGATGCCTTTTTTGCTCAATTACTAAAGAAAAAAATGGATTACGGCTGGATTGAAGGTTCACCAGAGTTCAAAACTCAGGTAGCTAGCTTATACAAGAACATGCCAGTTGATAATGTCCTCCAAACCAACGGAGCTACAGGAGCTACTATGTTAGCGCTTTATGCTCTCATTGAGCCTGAGGACCATATCATCTCCATGTATCCAACCTATCAACAGCTCTATGACATTCCCAAGTCACTAGGAGCGGAAGTGGATCTCTGGGAAGTTGAGGAGGACAAGGGCTGGTTGCCTGATTTGGACCAACTACGTCGTCTGATTCGTCCCAATACCAAGATGATTTGCATTAACAATGCTAACAATCCGACCGGTGCCCTTATGGATGCTGCTTACCTTGGGGATCTAGTGGCTATCGCTAAAGAAGTGGGAGCCTATATCTTTTCAGATGAGGTCTATCGTAGTTTTGACCAGCCTTCACCTTCTATCGTCGATTTATATGAAAAGGGAATTGCGGTTAACAGTCTTTCAAAGACTTATTCGATTCCTGGTATTCGAGTCGGCTGGGTGGCTTCTAATACTAAGGTGGCAAACATACTACGTGACTACCGCGATTACACAATGATTTGCGCCGGTGTCTTTGACGATATGGTGGCTACCCTTGTTTTGGAAAATAAAGAAGCCATCTTGGAACGTAATCGTCAGATTATAGAGGAAAATCTAGCTCTTATGGATGAGTGGATTGCCAAAGAGCCTAAGGCTAGCTGGATTCGTCCTGCCAGTGTGTCAACCTCCTTCGTCAAATTAGATGTTGATCGTCCCATTGAAGTGTTTGCCTTAGAGCTTCTACAGGAGTACGGTGTACTTGTGGTTCCAGGTAACCGTTTTGACAAGGAGTCACATGTCCGTATTGGTTATTGTTGCGATAAGGAAGTTCTTCAAAAGGGCTTGGAAAAACTGTCGCAATTTCTTAATAAATGTTGACAATGCTACTAATTTTAAATAAAATAAACAAGCAAAAAATATATTTATACAGGAGTTTCTTATGAAAAAACTTTTCCTCGGGGCGATGGCTTTCCTTGTTGCTGTAACTTTGGTAGCTTGTGGGTCAAAAAAAGACGCTGACGAATCTATTAAAGAAAATAAAAAACTTGTCGTGGCTGTCAGCCCAGACTATCCACCATTTGAGTTCAAAACTTTGGTGGATGGTAAAGACCAAGTAGTTGGTTCAGATATCAAGTTGGCACAAGCTATTGCGAATGAACTCGGTGTTAAGCTTGAAGTTACAACAATGAGCTTTGATAACGTGCTCTCAAGCCTTCAATCAGGTAAGGCTGATCTTGCTATTTCAGGTATCTCAGTAACAGACGAACGTAAGAAAACCTTTGATTTCTCAGATCCTTACTACGAAACACAAAATGCCATCATCGTTCGTAAAGATCAAGAGTCTACTTACTCAAGTCTTGATGCTCTCAAAGGTAAGAAAGTAGCAGTTCAAAAAGGTACCATTGAAGAAGGTCTTGCTAAGAAACAATTGAAAGATTCAACAGTCATATCACTTACAGCAATGGGTGAGGCGATTAACGAGGTGAAATCTGGTCAAGTTGATGCTGTTGACCTTGAAAAACCAGTAGCAGAAGGTTACGTGGCACAAAATTCAGATTTGGCCTTGGCAAGTGTTGCCCTCAAAGTTGATGATGGCGATGCAAAAGCAGTCGCTATGGCTAAAGGCAACGACAAATTGAAAGAAGCAGTCAATAAAGTCATCAAAAAATTGAAAGCAGATGGTACTTACGACGAGTATATCAAGGATGCTTCTAAATATACAGCAGCTGAATAAATCAGTAGCTAGGGGAGATGAATCCTCTAGTTTTTTGTATAGGAAAAACCTTGGATAGTTTTAGTAGACTTAGAAGTCAACTGTAATAGCAAAAAGTTCCTAAACTTAAATATATTCTTGACAGAAAAAGGCGAGTCATGTATACTTGGATAGAACGTGTAAAATGTTACTTTATCTTGAGGAGGTGAATTCAATGTCAAAAATAGTAGTACGTAAAAACGAATCACTTGACGACGCTCTTCGTCGTTTCAAACGTTCTGTGACTAAAGCTGGTACTCTTCAAGAGGCTCGTAAACGTGAACATTACGAAAAACCTTCTGTAAAACGTAAACGTAAATCAGAGGCAGCTCGCAAACGTAAAAAATTCTAATTAAGAATGAAATTAACAGAAAAAAAGCTTGAGTATTTTCAAGCTTTTTTCTTTTTATCGAATAAATAAGTCAGTTAGTAGTCATGAGAAACAAAAAATAGGACGTCTGAGATTTCAGACGTCCTAAGTTTCATGTGTCTTTAGTTGAACAAATAAAGATTATTTGTTTGCAAGAAGGTCGCGGATTTCAGCAAGCAATTCTTCTTGTGATGGACCAGATTCTTCAGCAGCTTCTTCAGCTTGTTTTTGACCATGAGCTGTTCCTTTACCAGCAGCTTTAACAACGAAGAAGAGAGTAGTACCAACGATGATGAAGTTGATAACTGCGCTCAAGAAGCTACCGTATGTGATACCGTTCCATGACAATTTAGAGAGGTTTTCAACGTTAGCAGCCTTAACAACTGGGTTAAGGATAAGTGGTGTGATGATATCACTTACAAGTGAAGTGACAATAGCGTTGAAAGCAGCCCCCATAACAACAGCTACAGCAAGATCAAGGACGTTACCCTTGAACAAAAAGTCTTTAAACCCTTTAATCATTTTGACAATTAAGCCCTTCTATTATTTACTTTTAATATTTTATCTGAATTTGTAAATCTTGACAAGAGATTTGCTCATGAAAAAATCTATTTTATTTTACTTTCATTTTTCATCGTGTTATAATTAGGGGTATTGCAATTATGGTAAGATAGGGGGCGATTAGATAGTGATTGATAAAGCTTTAATAGAAGATATTAAGAGCATTACCAACATCGTCGACGTGATTGGTGAAGTTGTCAGTCTTAATCGTGCTGGCCGCAATTACCTTGGTCTCTGCCCCTTCCATAAGGAGAAAACCCCCTCATTTAATGTTATTGAGGACAGACAGTTTTACCATTGTTTTGGTTGTGGCAAGTCTGGCGACGTCTTCAAATTTTTAGAAGAATATCGTCAGATTTCTTTCCAAGAAAGTGTCAAGGTTCTGGCAGACCGCTTAGGTATTGCAGTTACAATAGATGCACCAAGACAGGCTCAGCAGCAGAACTCTCCTAATCAAGCCCTCTATGATCTTCATGAGGATGCGCTGAAGTTTTATCACGCAGTCTTGACGACGACTAAGATAGGAGAAGCGGCGCGTGCCTACCTCTATGAGCGTGGCATGACTGACGATTTACTTAAGACCTTTCAGATTGGTCTAGCCCCTGACGAACCAGATTATCTCTATCAGTCTGTATCAAAAAAATATGACGAAGAGGTACTGACAGAATCAGGTCTTTTTAATCTTTCTGAAAATAATCGTATTTTCGATACTTTTAAAAATCGAATCATGTTTCCACTCAAAAATGAGTTTGGAAAGACAATCGGTTTTTCAGGACGTGTTTGGACTAAGGAAGATATTGAAAAAGGACAGGCCAAGTACAAGAATACTAGGGCTACCCGTATTTTCAATAAGTCCTATGAACTCTACCACTTGGATCAGGCTAAACCAGTGATACAGAAGACACATGAGGTTTATCTGATGGAGGGGTTCATGGATGTCATTGCCGCCTATAGAGCTGGGCATGTTAATGCAGTGGCTTCTATGGGAACGGCTCTGACTCCTGAGCATGTCAATCGTCTTCGTAAACTGACTAAAAAAATAGTTCTAACCTATGATGGTGATAAACCTGGGCAAAATGCGATTGCCAAGTCTTTGGAACTGTTATCGGATTTTCAAGTTGATATAGTTAAAATTCCAGACAGTATGGACCCTGATGAATATCTACAGAAAACATCCGAAAAGGCCTTGGGTAAACTCTTGGTTGAGTCCCGCATTTCAGATGTGGAATTTTGGATTGGACAGCTCAAGCCTGCTAATGTAGACAACCTTCAAGCGGAGATTGCCTATGTCGAGCAGATTGCAAAGATTATTGCTAAGTCGCCTTCTGTAACGGCACAAAATTCCTACATTTCTAAGGTGGCTGACCTTTTGCCAGACTTTGATTTTTTCCAAGTTGAGCAAGCGGTCAATAACGCACGGTTGACCATGAGAAATCAGCAGACGGCTCAATTATCAGCTGCTAGTAATAGTGCTTACGAGTCTTCAGCATCAGGACTTAGAGGGACGGTCAAACTACCTTCTACACCTAAGATTACAGGTCTTCGTCGCGCGGAAAATCAACTCTTCCATCGCATGCTTAATCATCCTATGATTTTAAATGATTATCGTATGCGGGATGACTTTTTCTTCCAAACACCTGAGTTAGAAGAACTCTTTCAGATTTTGAAGCGAGATGGTCAAATTGATACGGTAGCCTTGTCTGTGCTTTCTCAAGAAGTACAAACAGCCTATTATCAGGTTTTAGAGGAAATTTTGCCACCTGAAACCAATTTAGAGGAAGTCCAGGCTATTGAAGAGCGTAGAAATCATTTTCTGAGGGAACAGGACTTCCGTAAGCAAAGTAAACAAATAAGAGAATCAAGTAACCACGGTGATGTGGATGCAGCGGTGGAAGCCCTGCAAATGCTCATCGCCCAAAAACGAGATATGGAGTAACACATGGCAACGAAAAAACAAAATACAGCATTTAACGTTCAAGTCGCTGATTTCATTCGTAATCACAAAAAAGCTGGTACAGCAATTGATGATGAAATCACAGAAAAACTAGTTATCCCATTTGTTTTAGATGCTGATGGGATTGATGACCTTTTGGAACGTTTGACAGATGGTGGTATCTCTATCACTGATAAAGATGGAAATCCTTCATCTAAATATGTTGTTGAGGCACCAAAACCAGAAGAGCTTACAGACGAGGAGCTTCTTGGTTCAAACTCAGCTAAAGTCAATGACCCTGTTCGTATGTATCTCAAAGAGATTGGGGTAGTGCCTCTCTTGAGTAACGAAGAGGAAAAAGAATTGGCTATCGCTGTTGAAAATGGTGATTTGGAAGCTAAACAACGTTTGGCAGAAGCCAACCTTCGTTTGGTAGTCTCAATCGCTAAACGCTATGTCGGACGTGGCATGCAGTTCTTGGACTTGATTCAAGAGGGTAACATGGGACTTATGAAAGCCGTTGATAAATTTGACTACTCAAAAGGTTTCAAGTTTTCAACTTATGCGACATGGTGGATTCGTCAAGCAATTACACGTGCCATCGCAGACCAAGCACGTACGATCCGTATCCCAGTTCACATGGTTGAAACCATCAATAAATTGGTACGTGAGCAACGTAACCTCTTGCAAGAGTTGGGACAAGACCCAACACCTGAGCAAATTGCTGAGCGTATGGATATGACACCAGATAAGGTTCGTGAAATCCTTAAGATTGCTCAAGAACCAGTCTCGCTTGAAACACCTATCGGTGAAGAGGATGACAGCCATTTGGGTGATTTTATCGAAGATGAAGTTATCGAAAATCCAGTAGATTACACAACTCGTGTCGTTCTTCGTGAACAATTGGATGAGGTGCTTGATACCCTTACAGACCGTGAAGAAAATGTTCTACGTCTCCGTTTCGGTCTTGATGATGGTAAGATGCGTACCTTGGAAGATGTTGGTAAAGTCTTCAACGTTACTCGTGAACGTATTCGTCAGATCGAAGCTAAAGCCCTTCGAAAATTACGCCATCCAAGTCGCAGCAAACAACTTAAAGACTTTATTGAAGACTAAGATAGAGTAAATGGAAGGGGCCTGATTGTTAGGCCCTGATTTTGGAGGAAAAGCTATGTCTGAAGTGAAATACACTGAAGAAGAAATTGAAAAAATCAAAGACCGTATCTTGGAAGCCTTAGAAATGGTTATTGACCCGGAGTTGGGGATTGATATTGTCAACCTAGGCCTTATTTACGATATTCGTTTCCAGCAAGATGGCTATACTGAAATCGATATGACCTTGACGACTATGGGATGCCCCTTAGCAGATCTTTTGACAGACCAAATCTATGACGCTATGAAAGAAGTACCTGAAGTCACTAAGACTGAGGTTAAGTTGGTCTGGACACCAGCATGGACTATTGAAAAGATGAGTCGTTATGCCCGTATTGCCCTAGGTATCCGTTAGGAGAAGGTTTATGAAAACACTGGCTATCGTGGTCCCTTGTTACAACGAGGAAGAGACTATCCATCCTTTCCTAGAAGCCTGTCAAGCAGTTGAACGACAAATGGCCAATCAGTTGACTTTCAACTACTATTTTGTCAATGACGGTTCTAAAGATCGAACTTTGGATGTTTTGAGACAGGTTTCAAAGCAATTTGAAAATGTTCACTACCTCTCTTTCTCTCGTAATTTTGGAAAGGAAGCAGGCTTGCTTGCAGGACTAGAGGCAGCTACAGGTGACTACGTTACCGTTATGGATGCCGATCTTCAGGATCCACCTGAACTTCTTATCGAGATGTATGCCAAAATCCAAGAAGGTTATGACGTTGTCGGGACTCGACGTGCTGACCGCAAAGGTGAGCCACCTATTCGTTCACTCTTTGCTAAGGCTTTCTATTGGTTGATTAATAAAGTTTCTGACACAGAATTGGTAGATGGGGCGCGTGATTTCCGTTTGATGACGCGTCAAGTTGTTGATGCCATCCTAGAGCTTAAAGAAGTTAACCGTTTTTCAAAAGGGCTCTTTTCATGGGTTGGCTTTGATGTAGCCTACGTCTCTTATGAAAATCGAGAACGCGTTGCCGGAGAAACCTCGTGGTCTTTCTGGAAATTATTGAACTATTCTCTTGATGGCTTTATCAACTTTTCCGAAGTGCCTTTGAAACTTGCTACTTGGGCAGGAACCTTTTCATTCTTAATTTCTTTGGTTGGAATTTTCTTTGTCGTTATTCGAAAACTAACCATAGGTGGGAGTGTTGCAGGCTGGGCAAGCCTTGTCTCAATCATTCTCTTTATCGGAGGAATCCAACTCTTAGCCTTAGGTATCATCGGGAACTACATTTCAAAGATTTTCCTAGAAACCAAGAAACGGCCGGTGTATATTGTTAAAGAAAAAGGGTGAAGAAAGCCAATTATTTATACAAATGAATTAGTTGAATAGAATTATAAATGAAAGCAGATTTTTTCTGCTTTTTTTGTTAGAATGAATCCAAAATCTATATTTGGGAGAAAAAATGAAAGAAAAAAACAACAAAGAGATAGTTTATCTCCTTGTATGCCTCGTTGTAGTCACTTTAATTTATTTATTAAATCACTTCACTCTCTATACATCTGATGATTTTGTATATAGATTTATTTATAAGGAACCATTTCCATCAGATAATGAACAACCAGTAAGATCATTATTTGATTTGATTACTTCTCAAATGAATCATTGGAAAGTTTGGAATGGTAGGTTTACTGGACATTCTATCGTTCAGATATTTATGCAATATAATAAGGAAGTTTTCAATGTATTTAATTCCTCTGTATTTTTGTCATTGGGAATATTAATAGATAGTTTAAGCTTTGAAATAGTTTCAAATAAGCATAGGAAACACCAAGTTTTATATTTAGCGATAATCTTTTTGATTTTATGGTGGTTTCTTCCAGAAATCGGAAAAACTGTATTATGGATTTCAGGATCAGGTAATTATTTATGGACAGCTGTCCTAGACTTACTATGGTTGAAGGTTGTATTGAGACGAAACCAATCTCCATATAATATATTATGGACAATTCCATTGGCTTTTTTTTCAGGTGCAGGGAATGAAAATACCTCTCCAGCATTTATTCTGTTGATTAGTTTAATAATATTGTATGATGCTGTTTCTGAAAAAAGAGTAAGTGTTTCAAGAGTTTTAGAAATTGTAGCGGCTTGTATTGGTTTTCTTTTAATGCTAGCATCTCCTGGGTCTCAAAAGAGAGCAGGTGATATTCCCTTGTTTTACGACCTCAGCAATAAATTAGCTAATTTATTTCAAATGAGTTGGCAAAAATATTCGATATTATATATTGCTATATTAGTACTTTTAATTTATTCTCTTGTTAAATCTTATTTGAACAGAAAGCAATTTTTTTATTTCTTGTTTATAATGTGTGCTCACTTTGCTTGTATATACAGTTTAGTAGCAACAAATGAGCTTCCTGACAGGGTATTTTTTGGGGCAAGTGTATTACTTTGCTTAGCATTACTAATTTTGTTACGTTTAATTTTGGAAGAGGTATTATTTCTCAAGAAACTGGCCTTGGTATTTTTATTACTACTAGTGATTAAATTTGGATTTTCTTATACTAAGGCGTTTAGTGATATAAATAGTACCTACAAAGTTGTGAGTATGCAATATCGTGAGATTTATCAAGCTAAAGAGAACGGACAATCCACTATTATTTTGAAACGTTATCCTAAACCTAAAACTTTATTTAATGCATATAATGGTACGAATAATTTAGGGGAGTCAAGAGATGCGTGGTTTAATAGATGGATGGCGGTATATTTTGGTATTGATAGTATCGAAAGTAGAGAATAATATTGAGTAAAAGCAGATTTTTTCTGCTTTTTTTGTTAAAATAAAACTAATAGTATTGAATTACGAGGAGAAAAATATGATTCTAGTAACAGGTGCAAATGGCCAACTCGGAACCGAGCTTCGTCACCTTCTTGACGAGCGTAACGAAGAGTATGTAGCAGTAGATGTGGCAGAAATGGACATCACTGATGCTGACAAAGTAGATGAAGTGTTTGCGGAAGTAAAACCAACCCTGGTCTATCACTGTGCTGCCTACACAGCTGTTGATGCTGCTGAAGATGAAGGCAAAGAACTTGACTATGCTATTAACGTGACTGGTACTGAAAATGTCGCTAAGGCTGCAGAAAAACATGGTGCAACGCTTGTTTATATTTCAACGGACTACGTTTTTAATGGTGAAAAACCAGTCGGTCAAGAGTGGGAAGTTGATGATAAACCAGATCCACAGACAGAGTACGGTCGTACAAAACGTATGGGTGAAGAGCTAGTTGAAAAACATGTGACTAACTACTACATTATCCGTACTTCCTGGGTGTTCGGTAACTATGGTAAAAATTTTGTCTTCACTATGCAAAACCTTGCTAAAACTCACAAGACGCTGACAGTCGTTAATGACCAACATGGCCGTCCAACTTGGACACGTACTTTGGCAGAGTTTATGACTTATTTAGCTGAAAACCGTAAGGAATATGGTTACTATCACTTGTCAAATGATGCAGCAGAAGATACAACTTGGTATGACTTTGCGGTTGAAATCCTCAAAGATACTGATGTTGAAGTGAAACCTGTTGATTCAAGTCAATTCCCAGCTAAAGCTAAGCGCCCACTTAACTCAACAATGAGTTTGGCTAAGGCTAAGGCTACAGGGTTTGTCATCCCAACATGGCAAGATGCTTTGAAAGAGTTTTACAAACAAGAAGTGAAATAAGAATACTTAATGAGCTTTTTAAGTTAAAAGAGAGAACGTGTGTCATGCTGTTCTCTCTTTTTTTATTGAGAATATGATATAATTAATGGAATATAGTTATCGAAAGAGAGTGAAATAATTGAAAAAAGTAACTGCCCAAAAGGTATTTTTCTGGAATATTTTAGGAAGTATGTCTTCAGCTGCTGTTTCAGTTATACTTCTTTTTATTGTTACACGTGCTTTAAATAGTGTTTCAGCGGATACCTATAGTTTTGCCTATGCGATTGCGAATCTCTTTGTTATTGTAGCAAGTTTTCAAGTTAGAGATTTCCAAGCGACAGATATAAGAGAGAAGTATTCTTTTGATACTTATTTCGTAACAAGGATTATTTCAAACGTTGCAATGGTTCTTCTTTTAGTGACGTATTTAATTTTTAATACAAATACTCACTCAAATCTAGGGATAATTTTTTGGGTATCTTTTTTCCGTGTTAGTGAAGCTTTATCGGATGTTTTTCAAGGATTATTTCAGCAGAAGGAACGTTTGGATATTGCCGGGAAATCACTGTTTTTGAGAAATACTATTTCAACAATTGTATTTGCTTTAACTCTAGTCATCTCAAAAAATCTATTGTGGTCCGTGATTTCACAAACTATTAGTTCATTTGTTTTTATTGCTCTATTCGATTACCCTCATTCAAAGTTCTTCCATCGCTTAAATCTTATGATTGTTAAGCCGAGTAATATTATCAATGTATTGAAAGATTGCTTACCTTTATTTATTAATGCTTTTTTGTTGGTCTCAATTTATAATCAGCCTAAATATGCTTTGAATGATATTTTTAATCAAGGTTTGATTGAAAATGGTGTTCAGCGAGATTTTAGTATTTTATTTACACCAATTTTTGCAATGAATCTTATGATTGTATTTCTTAGACCGATGATTACGCAACTTGCAGTCTTTTTAGAAGAAAAGAAGATTTCTCATTTTGTCACTTACAAGAATAATCTCTTCAAGATTTTATTTGGAACTTGTACATTAATATTTCTGATTGGTGCTTTTATAGCCATTCCAGCTTTGGATATTGTATATGGGACTAACCTTAAACAGTATCAGACTAGTTTTGTTGTTTTGTTGCTTGGAGGAATTGCAAGTACTTTTTCAACTGTATGTGATAACATTTTGACAATATATAGGAAACAACATTTTTTAGTTATTTCCTTTATCGTAGGCTATATTGTGTCAATCTTAACTGCCAAGCCTCTAGTGTCGAAATTTGAAATTTTTGGAGCCTCATTATCATTTCTTTGTGCGATGATAGCATGGCTACTTGCTTCTCTAGTAATTTATTTTGTAACAAATCCATATACAATCTTTAGAAGGAAAAAATAAAATGAAATTTTCAATTATAGTTGCTGCATATAATGTGGCAGAGTATTTAGAAGAATGTATAGAAAGTCTTGTAAGTCAAAACTTCCCTGATTCTGAATATGAAGTTCTTATAGTTGATGATGGTTCTACAGATGGCCGAACAGGAATGATTTGTGATCAATTAACATCTGAATTTGAGGTAGTTAGAACCATTCATCAAGAAAATGGCGGATTATCTTCAGCGAGAAATACAGGAATTAAATATTCTAAGGGAGATTATTTACTATTTGTTGATGGTGATGACTTTTGGAGTAATCCAGACTTTCTTGATAAATTATCGAAGAACATTGATAAATTTCGAAGTGATGTAATTATATTTTCTTATAATAAATACTATGGATTAGATGATAGCGTCAGGGTTAGTTTTGATTTTGTTCCCGACTATGGAGGTACCAAAGAGAATATTAAAGGATTAGTCAAAAACGAGATTTTAACCGCTCCAGCTTGGAATAAATGTGTGAAAAAGAACCTGTTTGAACAAGGACTAGACTTCCCTATTGGTTTTTTATCTGAGGATTGTTTATATTGTGCGAAGCTATTAAAAATGATTTCTACTTATTCGATTTTAAATATAGATTGTTATCAATACAGACAGAATCGATTGGGAAGTATTACAAATATTGTAAAAGAAAAAAATGTAATTGATATTTTAAAGAGTATCGAAATTGGGTTAACTGATGTTAATAGACTTGACCCTGATGTTAAATATGCATTGAGTATTTACTTTGCGATTTCATATATCTCAATCCTTCCTTACGTTAATCAATATTCATCTCATCCTGAAATCCAACGTTTACTTAGAGAGTACAAATTCCTTCTTAAGTTTTTAGATGAGATAGAGAATAGACCATTCAGATACACTGGAATGATAACAAGATTATTTGGACTGAGATTATCAATTAAAATATTCCCATATTTGATGAAATTTTATAAAAAATAATAGATAGAAAGTATAATATGTCTAATCCAACCGTTTCAGTCATAATTCCTGTATATAATGCACAAGAGGGAATTAAACAATGTATGGATTCTCTTCTAAATCAATCATTTACAGATTTTGAGATTATTCTGTTAAATGATGGCTCTACAGATAATAGTTTAGAAGTTATTAAAAAGTATGCAGCTGATAATGATTTTATCCGAGTAATTGATAAAGAAAATGAGGGAGTTGCTAAAACCAGAAATAAGGGTATACAACTTGCTAATGGAAAGTACATTGTATTTATCGATAATGACGATTTTGTTGATTCAGATTATTTAGAGCGTTTTTATAATGAAATAGATCAAGAACAACTAGATATTGTTCTTGGTGGTTATAAGCGTGTTAATCAGGAAATGAAGACACTTTTTAAGCAAGATTTAACACAATCTGAATGGTCTAAGTATATAGTTGTTGCACCTTGGGCACGTATTTATCGAACTTCGTTTTTAACAGATAATAATATCCAGTTCTTTGACTATCCAATAGGTGAAGATGTTATCTTTACTTTGACTGCTTACAATCTAACAGAAAAAATTAAAATAATTGATTATAATGGCTATAATTGGTTTTTTAACGAGAAGAGTATATCAAACACATCTCAAAGAGGGTTTAATCCGAATATAGATATTGTGTATTTCTTGAGTCACTTGCTTCAAGTTGCTGGTGATTCAAAATATATTCGCTATTTTATTAAACGATATTACATATGGTACTTACTCTTTTCTGGAAGAGCAGCTTCAAGTTCATCGTTTATGGATCAATATAGAAGAATTAAGCAATGGATTTCTAAAGAAAATCTTGATTCAAATTTAACACCATTATCATCCGAGATAACTGGAGAAAGAAATCAAACAGTTATTTCTGTAATGGCTTTTAGAACGTTGGAACGCTTAAGATTAGTTTCACTGTTTTCGAGATTTTACTGTAAAGGAAAGGAGAAGTAGATGAGAGTTTTAATGATAATTCCTGCTTACAATGAGGAGGAAAGTATTTTTGACACGGTAACGAGTATCTTGAGTTACCGCAAGAAAGTTGATTTTGATTTGGACTATGTGGTTATCAATGACGGATCAACAGATAAGACAAAACAGATTCTGGAAGATAATCATTTTAATGCTGTTAACCTTGTGATGAATCTTGGGATTGGTGGTGCGGTTCAAACAGGCTACAAATATGCACTAGAGCATGACTATGATGTAGCAGTTCAATTTGATGGCGATGGCCAGCATGATATTGAATCCTTGTCAGATTTACTAGAGCCAATTCGAAAAAATGAAGCAGACCTAGTTATTGGTTCTCGTTTTGTTGGTGATGTTAAGTCTGAATTTCAAACAACTTTTATGAGGCGCTTCGGAATTAGTGTTATTTCCAATCTTATCAAATGGACAACTGGACAAAGAGTTTTAGATACAACTTCGGGTTACCGTTTGGCTGATAAAGCTGTTATTAAACAGTTCGCTAAGCGTTATCCAATCAAGTATCCAGAACCAGAGACTATTGTTCATATTTTGAAACGTAAATATCGAGTTGTTGAACGACCAGCAAATATGTTTGAACGTACTGGTGGTGTTTCTTCCATTACGCCCATTAAATCGATTCGATATATGCTTGAAGTATGTTCGTCGATTGTTATTGCAGCCTTTATGAAGGAGAGTGAATAATGTCAGTTTTATCTATTGTGATGTTGGTAGCTTCCATCTTTTTCCTTTATCTAGTCATTAGAAATATTAATAAGAATAATATCTTATTTGAACAGGCTTTCATGTGGATTGTCATCAGTCTGGTATTGATTGTTATTTCTATTTTTGATGTTATTCCTGGTTATTTTGCTAGGTTACTTGGATTTGAATTGACATCGAATTTTTTACTTTCGCTAGCTATTTTTTTCTTGTTAGTGATCGCTTTTTTACAAACCATGACTTTATCAAAACAAAAAGAACAGATAAAGCATTTGGTTCAGGAATTATCTATTCTCAAAAGTCATGTAGAAGAGAAAGAGGAAAAGAATGAAAGATAATCATACTTGGGTGATTTGCGCTTATGGAGAAAGTGATTATCTAGAGGCTTGTATTCAATCTTTGAAAAATCAAACTCTCCAATCACAAATTATCTGTTATAGTTCAACACCACTTGATTCGATTAAGGACCTTTGTCAGCGTTATGCTATCCCATTTTATACGAAACAAGGTGGAGGAATTGGCAAGGATTGGAATAACGCCATCTCTTTTGTAGAAACGAAATATGCTACCATCGCCCATCAGGATGACTATTATGAGCCAAGTTATGCAGAAAAAGTATTGTCCAAGATGGAAAAAACTAGTGATGTCCTAATTGGATATTCTGATTATTTTGAAGAAAAAAATGGTCTTAAGATCCCTGCAAATACAAACCTCAAGATTAAAACCTTAATGCTAAAAACAATGAATCTTTTTCCTAGCAGTCATTTTTGGCGTAATCGTGTAATGGCTTTTGGGAATCCAATTTGTTGTCCAGCTGTCACCTACAATCTTGAAAAATTGAAGAATTTCTATTTTGATGAGGAAATGAAGGTTAGCCTTGACTGGTATGCTTGGTATAAGATTAGTGAATACCAGGGACGTTTTGTCTATATATCAGATAAGTTAATGTGTCACCGAATTCATGAGGAATCTGAGACTTCTAAGACAATTGCTGATAATACTCGTAGTCAAGAAGATTTGTATATGTATCAACTCTTTTGGCCAAAATGGATAGCAAATCTCTTAATGAAACAGTATGTGAAGAGTCAGAAGACGAATAATTGATTTGTTTTTATATTCATAGCAATGGCGACTTGAACAGTCGCTTTTCTTTTTGTATTAGGAAAAAAGCCCAGAAAATGGTATAATTGAGTGGATTGTAATTTGTAAGAAAGGAAATAATATGCAACACGTTTTTATTATCGGAAGTCGTGGACTTCCGGCTCAATATGGTGGTTTCGAGACCTTCGTGGACCAATTGGTCTCCAATCGAGTATCACCGAATATCAAGTACCATGTTGCTTGCCTTTCTAATGATCAAGCCTACTATCATTTTGACTACAAGGGTGTAGATTGTTTTACGATTAAAGCACCCAAACTTGGGCCTGCGCGGGTCATTGCCTATGATATGATGGCCATCAATTATGCCTTGAAGGTCATTAAGAAACAAGGAATTGAAAAACCTATTTTTTATATTTTGGGCAATACCATCGGGGCCTTTGTGGCGCCTTTTGTACGCAAGATTCATAAGATGGGCGGCCAATTCTATATCAATCCAGATGGACTGGAGTGGAAGCGGGCCAAGTGGGCCAAGACAATCCAAGCCTATCTCAAGTATTCTGAAAAAATCATGACGCGTCATGCGGATTTGGTGATTTCAGACAACCCGGGTATTGAATCCTATATCAAGGAATCCTATCCTTGGTCCAATACGACCTATATTTCCTATGGCACGGATTTATCTCCGACCAGCCTGACCAGTCAGGATAGGAAAGTCAGAGAACTATATCAAAAGTGGGAGACACACGAGAAAAACTATTACTTAATCTTGGGTCGCTTTGTTCCAGAAAATAATTACGAGACCGCCATTCGTGAATTTATGGCCTCTTCTACCAAGAGGGATTTGGTCATCATTTGTAACCATGAAGGCAATCCCTATTTTGAAGAGCTTCGGGTTCGAACAGATTTTGATCAGGATCCACGTGTCAAGTTTGTAGGAACGGTTTATGATCAAGATCTGTTGAAGTATATCCGTAAAGAAGCCTTTGCCTATATTCATGGCCATGAAGTGGGCGGAACCAATCCGGGACTCCTAGAAGCTCTTGCTCAGACGGATCTGAATTTAGTTTTAGGAGTCTCCTTTAACCAAACGGTTGCAAAGGACACAGCCCAATATTGGACCAAAGAGACTGGGAATTTGGCGCATTTGATCGACCAGGTCGATCCTTTGGAAGATGTATCTGAATGGGGTCAACGAGCCAAAGCCAATATGAAGCAAAACTTTATCTGGGAAAAAATTGTAGGTGAGTACGAGGAATTATTTTTATCATGAAAGTAAATATCTTGTTGTCCACCTATAATGGTGAGCAGTATCTAAAAGAGCAGGTCAAAAGTATCCAAGACCAGACCTATCGGGACTGGCAACTCTTGATCCGAGATGATGGATCAACCGATGGTACGGTAGAGATCATTCAAGAGTTGGTGGCGCAGGATGAGCGCATTCGCTTTATCAATCAAGGTGCTATCGAAAATCTTGGTGTCATCAAGAGCTTCCATGCCCTCTTGAAATATGAAAAAGCAGATCTTTATTGCTTCAGTGACCAAGATGATGTTTGGCTTCCTGAAAAAATTACTCTTCAAGTAGCAGAAGCGGCCAAGCACCCTCAAGAAGTACCTTTGCTAGTCTACACAGATTTAAAAGTAGTCGATGAAAACTTGAACGTGCAGCATGAAAGTATGATTCGCACCCAGTCTGATCATGCCAATACGGAACTGATTCAAGAATTGACAGAAAATACAGTAACTGGCGGAGTTGCTATGATTAACCATGCCCTGGCGGAATTATGGACAGGTCAAGAAAATCATGCACTCCTTATGCATGATTGGTATTTAGCCTTACTAGCAACTGCCTTTGGAAAGCTCATCTATATCGATCAGCCAACCGAATTGTACCGTCAACACAGTAGCAATGTTCTGGGGGCTCGTACCCTTAGAAAACGGGTCAAAAACTGGGTTCGCCCTCATATTCTTTTTGCTAAATATTGGAATCTCATTGAGTCCAGTCAAGAACAAGCAAAAAATCTATTGGATCTGCCTGTCAGTTCCCAAACTAAAGAAATCATTGAAAACTTTGTTACCATTATGGACGTACCGCTAAGAGAACGTTTGAGACGGATTCGTCAGTATGGTTATCGGAAGAACCGAGCCTTTCACACCATTGTGTTTACTAGCTTGGTTTTGACAAAGTTTGCATATCGAGGTAAAAAATAATGTTTGACGTTTTTAGTCAGAAAAATCGAATTTTATTAAGAGAATTAATCAAAACAGACTTTAAATTACGCTACCAAGGATCAGCGATTGGTTATCTTTGGTCGATTTTAAAACCCCTGATGACCTTTACGATCATGTATATTGTCTTCATTCGATTCTTACGCTTAGGTGGAGATGTTCCCCATTTCCCAGTTGCCCTCTTGTTGGCCAATGTAATCTGGGGCTTCTTCTCAGAAGCCACATCTATGGGGATGGTGTCGATCGTTAGTCGAGGCGACCTATTGCGGAAGTTGAACTTCTCAAAACACATCATTGTCTTATCTGCAATTTCAGGAGCAGCGATTAACTTTGTCATTAACCTTGTTGTCGTGTTGATTTTTTCATTCTTTAATGGGGTGACATTTTCTTGGACAGCTTTGATGGTGATTCCGTTGTTCTTTGAGTTATTCTTGATGGCGACAGGATGCGCATTGATCTTAGCGACATTTTTTGTTCGTTTCCGTGACTTAGGTCAAGTTTGGGAAGTACTCTTGCAAGCTGGCTTGTATGCGACGCCAATTATCTACCCGATTACCTTTATTGCAGACCAAAATCCATGGGCTGCTAAGTTGGTCATGATGAATCCTTTGGCTCAAATTATTCAAGACATGCGTTACTTCTTGATTGATAAAGCTAACACTCCAGTATGGCTTTTGGTGCAGAATAAGTATTTGGTTCTGACCCCTTATGTTTTGCCAATTCTTATTTTTGTCGCTGGCTTTGCTTACTTTAACAAACATGCTAAGAAATTTGCGGAGATTCTCTAATGACAGATAAACAAATTGCAGTAAAAGTAGACCATGTCAGTAAGTACTTTAAGTTGCCAACAGAGGCAACCAATAGTCTTCGAACTGCCCTGGTCAATCGCTTCAAAGGAATCAAAGGCTACAAAGAGCAACACGTCCTCAAGGATATTTCTTTTGAGGTAGAAAAAGGAGACTTTTTCGGGATCCTCGGAAGAAATGGTTCTGGGAAATCAACCCTCTTAAAAATTATTTCTGAAATCTATGTACCGGAAAAAGGTACTGTCACTATCGATGGGAAACTGGTGTCTTTTATCGAGCTTGGTGTGGGTTTTAACCCAGAGCTTACTGGACGTGAAAATGTCTACATGAATGGAGCTATGCTGGGCTTCTCGACAGCTGAAATTGATGCCATGTACGATGATATCGTAGACTTTGCTGAGTTGCATGACTTCATGAACCAAAAACTCAAGAACTACTCATCAGGAATGCAGGTTCGTCTAGCTTTTTCGGTTGCGATCAAGGCCCAGGGTGATATCTTGATTTTGGACGAGGTACTAGCAGTAGGAGACGAAGCCTTCCAGCGCAAGTGTAACGATTACTTCCAAGAACGCAAGAAATCAGGGAAAACCACTATCCTAGTTACCCATGATATGGGAGCCGTTAAGAAATATTGTAACAAGGCTGTTTTGATAGAAAATGGATTGGTGAAGGCAATCGGGGATCCTTTTGACGTTTCTGATCAATATAGTTTTGATAATTTGGAATCGAATTCTCATCATAATGGAAATGAAGACGAGGGCTTGGATACAACGAAAGTTGAAGGTTTTACAGCTATATTGCTTTCTCCTAAGAAAGTAACTCCTGATGATGAGGTTGTTATTGAGTTTTCATTTGATCTATTAGATGATTCTGTGAATCCTCATATAGCCTTTTCATTTATTGATATTTCTACTGGGAATGGACTTTATAATGATAATTCCATGGATATTCCATTATCTGGTGTCGGACCCAAAAAAATCACTTATAAATGTAAGTTGCCGTACTTTAATCATGTGAAGTTAAGATTAGTAGCATTTTTAAGAGACGAAAATCAAGAAAACTTAGCAATATTGTCGACAACAAACCCTCCAGTCTTTTCAATTGATCGGGTTGTGGATCGGACCAATCGTTCAGAGTTGGATTCTTCTACTGGATTGTTAGTCCGTCAAGGCAAGTGGGAATAATACCTTTGGTGTGGGCTATGAAAATTTTATTTGTTTCTCCTGTTGGAGCCATGTTTAGTGGAGCAGAAGTATCGATTGTGAACCTGATGAAATTGTTAGTTCAGCAAGGTCATGAAGTTTACAATGTAATACCGGATAATGCTCCACACATCGATAAAGACTATCTCCGTCATATGGATACCACTGGAATTAAACTATTTCAGTTAAAAACCAATCAGTGGTGGTGGCCTGAATCTAAAACGCTGGATATTTCCGATTTAGAAATCCAAGCTTCTCAACAAAAGAATATTGATGAAGTAAGAGAAATCATTCAGAATGAACAGATTGAACTGGTTATTTCGAATACAGTAAATGTGTTTCAGGGAGCTATCGCAGCTGCATGTGAAAAGGTGAGACATTTTTATATTATTCATGAATTTCCTTTTGGCGAGTTTGGCTATTATAAGGACCTAATTCCCTTAATTGATGATTTGTCTGATAAAATTTTTGTAGTTGAAGGGGAATTATACCACACTCTAACGAATTATTTTACCACTGATAAATTGATCCCGTTTATTCCCTATACAGAAGTTCAAGAGCGTCCTCTTAAGAATTCTACTATTTCTCGTTTTGTATCAATCGGTGGGATTAACGAACGAAAAAATCAGCTTGAGTTGCTTGCAGCCTATAATCACTTAAATCGGAAAGATATCGAACTGGTCTTCATCGGAGGATGGGATGAGCAATACAAAAAGTTGATGGATGACTATATTCAAACGCATCATCTAGATCGTGTGACGTTTGTTGGGTTTCACTCGGATCCATGGTCCTTGGTGACAGATAAGGATATCCTCGTCTTGCCTGCTACATTAGAAACATTTTCTTTGGTATTTGTGGAATCAGTCCTAAATGGTGTTC
Organism: Streptococcus thermophilus; assembly: GCF_010120595.1. NCBI lineage: Bacteria > Bacillati > Bacillota > Bacilli > Lactobacillales > Streptococcaceae > Streptococcus > Streptococcus thermophilus. Next base: position 1,895,093 of record NZ_CP038020.1, on the reverse strand, counting down.
CTGCAATCATTTCCGATAATTTAGGTCATTTATCTTCGAGTAAATTTTTAGAAACTGGAAATTTATATTCACTAGGGGATAGGGATTTGCTAAGTCAACAAATGGCTACAGTGATGGATAATTTTGATAGCTATAAAGAAAAACAATTACTGGATCAAGAACTTGCTCGAAAGAAATATAATCTTAAGACAATTTATGCTGGTTTTAGAGAATATATCGAGGAAAGAACGCCAATTGTTAACAATAAACTATCGTCCAAGTATGCTCGATTTTTGGGGATGAAATTCAAGAATCGTGATATCGAAGTGATTGGTAAATCTCAAGTGGTAATTTCAGCTTCTAATGATGGGCTCCATTCAGTCTACCATGAAATAACAAAAGAGAGAATGGAAAATACGGGCACCATTATCTTTCAGCTTGAAAATGAAAAGAGTCTAAAAATATTACTTTCAGAATTTCCAAGCTCTTATAAAAAATTGTCATTGATAGCATTGGAGGATCAAAGAGAAATTCCTCCTGTAACTTCAAACGGAATTGATTTCGAGGATGTTTTGGTTTTCTTTAATACCCATCCACATATTCTTTTTGATCTTTCGAATAGTTCAGGTAATCAATTTCAATTCTCCTATGAAAAAGAAAGTGACAAAGAATTTAGCAGACACCTATTCAACTTACATGAGAAACATAAAAAATTATCTCATGAATACAATTCCGTCATCGAGAAACATAAAAAATTATCTCATGAATACAATTCCGTCATCCATTCGCCCCGTTGGACCATTCCAACAAAGATTTTGAAATTCTTAAGAATAAGGAAATAATATGGAACGTTTACTTTTATATGTTCATTACAATAAGTTTAATTTTATTAGTGGGCATGTACTCTATCAATTAGAAAAAATTCGTCCCTTGTATTCACGGGTGGTCTTTATCTCCAATAGTCAGCTACCAGAAGATGTGAAGGACCATTTGTCCAATCAACACTTGGTGGATGATATCCTTGAACGTCAGAATAGTGGTTTTGACTTCGCTGCGTGGCGGGATGGAATGAAGACAGTTGGCTTTGACCAACTGGCTCACTTTGATTCAGTTACCCTCATGAATGATACCTGCTTTGGACCTCTTTGGGATCTAGAACCAATCTATGAGCGGTTTGAAAATGAAAATGAAGTGGATTTCTGGGGAATGACCAATTACCGGAAAAACAAGGATTTTAACGAGCATATTCAGAGTTATTATCTTAGTTTTAAAAAACAGGTTATTGAATCATGTTCTTTCCATGAATTTTGGCAGGGTGTTCAAGACTTTACCAATGTTCAAGATGTGATAGATAACTACGAAACCAAGATCACAACAAATTTCTTGGATGCTGGTTTTCGATATAAAACTGTCTTTCATACCATCCATGAAGATACAACTGGGATGCTCCATCCAGACTTTTCCTACTACAATCCTACAGCGATTCTCAAACATAAGGTTCCTTTTATCAAGGTCAAGTCCATTGCAAACAATCAAGGAATCATGCCCTATATTTTTGATGAATTGGAGCGTGTATCAGACTATCCATTAGACCTGATTCTCAACCACATGTCTATGATTGATCGTCCAGACTATCCTTATCTCTTGTCTCGTAAGTACTTGAAAAACCAAGAATTGACAGGAGATTTCGATAAAAAAGTTGCGGTTCATCTCCATGTCTTTTATGTGGACCTCTTGGAAGAATTTTTAGATGCTTTCCAAGATTTTCATTTCGCCTATGACCTATGGATTACGACAGATGTAGAAGAGAAGAAACAGGAAATTGAGCAAATTCTATCTCGTCGGAGTCAAGATGCGACGATTGTAGTGACTGGAAATATTGGACGAGACGTGTTACCAATGCTGCTCTTAAAAGAGAAACTCTCGCGCTATGATTATGTCGGTCATTTCCATACCAAGAAATCCAAAGAAGCAGATTTCTGGGCGGGTGAATCCTGGCGGAAAGAATTGATCGATATGCTAGTCAAGCCGGCAGATCAAATCCTTGCCAATATGGAGGCCAATCCAAAAGTCGGAATCACCATTGGAGATATTCCAACCTACTTCCGTTACAATCGAATAGTGGTTGCCTGGAATGAAGCTCTCATTTCACCAGAGATGAACAAGCTCTGGCAACGGATGGGAGCGACCAAGAACATTGATTTCAAGAATCTTAATACCTTTGTCATGAGTTATGGTACTTTTGTTTGGTTTAAATATGATGCATTGAAACCCTTGTTTGATTTGAATTTGACAGTATCAGATGTTCCAGCTGAACCTCTTCCTCAAAATTCAATTCTTCATGCGATTGAACGCTTATTAGTCTATATTGCTTGGGATCAAAAATATGACTTTAGGATCTCCCAAAACCCACACGTTCTCACACCATTTATCGATAATAAGCAGTTGAACAATCGTGAGGATCTCCAACCACATACCTTTGTGGATTTTAATCAAATTGGTGGGATTAAGGGAGCTTTGAAGTATATTGTGATAGGTCCAGCAAGAGCTGTGAAATATATTCTCAAAAGGTTATTGAGTAGAAAGTAGTGTATGTATTGTGAAAATTATAAATAAGACAAAAATAGTTAATATTATTATTTCGGTATTTCTGATTTTATTTTCGAAGGTGTTCTTAGCTAGTTTATTTGACTTCACTATCAATACCAATGTTTATCTTTTAATTCTGGGTGTAATAATGTATTTTGTAATTTTCGATCCAACAGATAAACAAAAATTACCGATAAATGCTTTCTTTTTGATTATTATATTTGGAACAATTATTTCTGTTGTAAAACCAGTTCAGTACGGTTTAGACGAGGAGTCACATTTACCAAATGTAATCAGTGTTTCGGATAGTCCAATTTTCAAATATTCTAAAGAAAAACTAACAGACTATGATTCGGTATTTGCATATGATTCTCTTAGGAATCCTGCTAAAAAAGATAAAAATTATTGGTTAAATGTTGAACATAAAAAAAGTAAGATTAGCGGGGTTAAGACTGGATTCGACAATCCAGCATATATTCCTAGTTCAATAGGATGGAATATTGGTAGGATTATTTCAAATAAAGTGTATATCTCTTACTTTTTAGGAAGAATATTTGAGGTGCTAGCATTTGCTTTAATAGTATTTTTTGCTTTGAAAATAAGTAAGTCTTATAGAGAAGTCATCTATTTGTTTTCTACTTTTCCTGCAGTCTTGTATATTATAGCGGGTTATCATTATGATTATCTGTATTTTGGTGCGAGCATGTTTAGTCTTGCTTTACTAACAAATGTTCTTAGTGGAAGCCATAAAATTGATAGAAGGTATGCAATCGCTTTTCAATGTTCAACCTTGCTTTTTTCATTTTCAAAATTTCCGTTTGTACTAATTGGCAGTCTATTCTCCGTTTTACCTAATAAATACTACGAGAATAAATCGGTGAGAATTTTAAGTTCAATTTTGTTCTTTTTGAATTTATTAGTCTCATTTATTTATGCTGGAATAATTAAGTTATTTCCTTCTAAAGGTGCCCTTTCAGGAAATGGACCGGGAATTTACTATTTTATAACCCATCCTTTGCCTTTAATTAGAACTTTATTCCAAGCACCGTATGGTATTATTAATGACTTTGTTTCTGAGCCATTAAAATACGTCAAAGAACCATCAGCATTTTTAATTGCTATATCAACAATAATATTCTTTTTACTCTTATTTATTGTTGTAATGAGAAATAAGATTGAACTTCCAAAATTCTTTAAATATTTTAGCCTTATTTTGCTTATAGCAATTGCTTCTCTGATAGTGATTGCCATATCTGGAGATCCTAGAGTATACCATAAAGGAGATATTATTGTTGGTGGCGTTCAAGGCCGTTATTATTATTTTATCCTTATGTTCATGCCACTTTATTGTGGCTCCTGGTTTAGAAAATTATTCGGCATTGCTGAAACTGTTACGAGTGAAAACTTAAATTTTGAAAGTACTTTACAATATTTGTTAGTGTATCTAAATATCCTAACTATAAGTATCGGCATATATACTCAGTTATAGACATAATTTATCTTTGTTTGAGGTATAATCGAAGCTCTCCCAATACAGATAGAAGGAAGTCAATAAATCAGAAAATGTTTTTCTTCTTTTGTTGTTTCAGAGTTTGGTCAAAGAAAAAATCATCAGCTGTGTAACTTCCCCTCCCACTTACGAATAAGTAAGTAGGAGGTTTTTTCTTATGTATAGTATTGTAGCTGAGGAGTCGGGGCTTTTGCCTCGTGAGCGTCTCTTACAAAAGGGTGCAGAGGTCTTGTCTGACCAGGAACTGTTGGCGATAGTGCTGCGAACGGGGACGAGGTCTGAGTCGGTCCTATCCATGGCCAACCGTATTTTAAAAGGAATGACGAGTTTGGCGGATTTGTCTCGCTTGTCCTTGAATGAGCTTCAAAAAATTCCTGGTATTGGGCGTGTGAAATCCATTGAGCTGAAGGCTATGGTGGAGTTGGCTAAGAGGATTGAGAAGGCTGAGTTGGCTCGTTCCGAGCAGATAATGTCCAGTCAGCAGGTGGCTCGTCGTATGATGTTAGATATTGGTGACAAGCCTCAGGAGCATCTGGTGGCCATCTACCTTGATACGCAGAACCGTATTATTCAGCAAAAGACGGTCTTTATTGGTGGGGTTCGCCGTTCGATTGCCGAGCCGCGTGAGATTTTGCATTATGCTTGTCATCTGATGGCAACTTCCTTGATTGTGGTCCACAATCATCCTTCGGGGGAAGCCTATCCTAGTCGCAATGATATTGATTTTACTCAAAAGATTAAGAGGTCCTGTGACGACTTGGGAATTTGTCTTCTTGACCATCTTATTGTTGGAAAATCAACTTATTATTCCTTTCGTGAGGAGAGGGAGGATTTTGAACTTTAAGTAGGGTCTATAAAGACACAAGAAAAGCAACTGAGTGCAGTATCAGTTGCTTTTAAAGTTCGTTTACAACGTATTCAAAGAGTTTGAGGTCTTCTTCACGTTTGTGTAGGAGAAGTTCTGGATGCCACTGAACACCAAGGTAACGAAGATCTGGTGTGTTTGATTCAACAGCTTCGACAGTATTATCCTCAGAGTCACGCGCAATAACACGGAGGTCAGGGGCCAAGTGTTTGATACTTTGATGGTGGAAAGAGTTGATAGAGGTTTCACGTCCGTAGATTTCAGCCAACTCACTGTTCTCATCAACAATAATCTTATGGTAGAGGTAATCAGAAGGCTTGTCCTGCCAGTGATGCTCAATATCTTGATGGAGGCTACCACCTAGTGCGACGTTCATGAGTTGGGTTCCACGACAGATTGAAAAGATGGGTTTCTTCTGCTTAGTGGCTTCCTCAATGAGTGCCATTTCAAAGATATCCCGTTCGAGGAAGAAGTCATCTTCACTGGCATGGTTCTCTTCGTTGTAGAATTTAGGGTCAACGTTTTGTCCACCGATGAGGATAAGCTTGTCAATCATGGAAATATAGGTTTTAGCCTCCGAAGGTTCGGATACGGGTAGTAGGATTGCTAAGCCACCGGCTCTTTGAACTCCTTCTACAAAGCCAGATGGGGCATAGGACCATTTGATGTCTTTATGGGCTGGATTAGGTCTTACATTGGCTGTGATTCCGATAATTGGTTTAGTCATTGTTTCTCCTTGATTTTTCCTCTTCTTTCATGAAATAGAGTAGGGTTTGTAGTTCGCTAGTCAAGTCTACATATTGGACCACCACGTGGCGTGGAAGATTGAGGTTGACTGGAGAGAAGCAGAGAATGCCTTCAATTCCAGCATCAACTAAAAGCTCAGCCACCTCCTGTGCCTTGACTGATGGCACTGTCAGGATGGCCGTTTTGATATCTTCCTGGGCAATCTTGTCCTTGATTTGAGAGATACCATAGATAGGAATATTGTCTTCAGTCTGGCTTCCTACCAGTTCGTTATCGTCTGTATCAAAAGCCATAACCAGCTGCATGCGGTTACGTTCTTGAAAACGGTAGTGAAGAAGAGCACGTCCGATATTTCCTACTCCTACAAGGACCACCTTAGTTGTCGCATTATCATTAAGGAGTTCTGCGAAAAATGTCATCAGCTTACTAACGTCATAACCAAAACCACGACGACCTAACTCACCAAAATAGGAGAAGTCACGACGCACTGTAGCAGGATCAATTCCAATTGCTTCAGCAATTTGTTTGGAACTTGTTTTGACGATATTTTCACGATGGAATCGTTTGAATATTCGATAATAGAGAGAGAGACGTTTAGCAGTAGCGTTTGGAATGTTTTTCTCATATGTCATTGATCGCATTTCCCTTCTTGAATTAATATGATTCACTTATATTATTTTAGGAAAGGTTTGTGAAGATTGCAACAAAATAGTATAAATGATGCGATATAAATAACCTATCACTAGGATAGGTTATTTATATATCTAAAAATGGTTTAGACCTCTTCTTGCTCAAAAACTTGACGGTCTACTAAACTCTGCATCAAGAAGTAGAATTTTTCTTGTAAGATATGGTGGTCTTCATTTTTAAAGATATTAATGTTACGAAGGCCAGATTTGTCTGTGATTGACAATTTGAAACCTGTCAAATCTTTGTTAATAGTGATCTTTAGTGGGAAACCTTCACCTGAGTTAGGCACTTTTTCGAGTAGACGGTGTAACTCGTAGTTTCCAATTTTATTTTGTACAAAAGTTGTATCACGAAGGGTGAATTTTTTGACATTAGAGCTGATGGTGTAACGGTATTTACAGTCAGCCAAATGGATGCTTTTTTCAAATGCCATCTTAGTCTCCTATGATTTGATTAAGTTTTTCTGCTAGGGCCTGAAGTTCTTCAGCAGTGTTTTCCTCTGATAAACTAACGCGGATAGCTGTTTTAAGCTTGTCAGAATCCTTGCCATATAGGGATTGGATGACGTGGCTTGGGTCAACAGTTCCAGCAGTACAAGCAGATCCAGTTGAGACAGCAAATCCAGCCAAGTCTAACAGGGTTAAGAGAGGTCCATTTTCCTTGCCAGAAAAACTAATGTTGATAACGTGAGGTAGACTGGGTCCTACGCTGTTAATCTCGTAAGGAACAGTGAGAGAATTAAGGAACACCTGACGGATCGTTTCAACATGCTTGTAATTGTCTTGGTAGTTCTTACTAGCTTGTTTGTAAGCTGCGGTCATGCCTGCAATACCGACAAGATTTTCAGTGCTGGCACGACGCTTTTCCTCTTGTTCACCACCGTGGAGTAGGTTGTCAAAGTGCAAATCATTATGATAGAGCAGGCCGACACCTTTAGGTCCATGAAATTTATGAGCACTGATTGAGAGAAAATCGACACCGAGTTCTTCTGGGTGAATTGGAAGTTTTCCTGCAACCTGAACAGCATCCACGTGGAAAGCAGCCTGGTGGTTGGTGAGCAGGTCACCAATTTCCTTAATAGGAAGTAACTGACCAGTTTCATTATTGGCATACATGACAGAAACCAGAATAGTATCGTCACGTAAGGCCTCAGCAATCTGTTGGGCTGTAATGACCTGATTGACCGGCTGGATATAAGTAACCTCAAAACCAAAACGCTCTTCCAGGTAGGCCATGGTGTGAAGGACAGAGTGATGCTCGATAGCAGTCGTAATCAAATGTTTCCCCCTAGCTTGATTGGCAAGGGCATAACCTTTGATAGCTGTATTGTTACCCTCAGTCCCACCAGAGGTGAAAATGAGTTTTCGAGCAGGAACTTGAAATTGCTTGGCCATTTCTTCACGAGCCTCACGGAGTTCCTTAGAAGCCTGACGACCATAAGCATGTAGGCTGGATGGATTTCCAAAGGTTTCAGTCATGACATGTGTCATCGCTGAGATAGCAGCAGTATTCAAAGGAGTGGTTGCTGCATTATCCAAATAAACCATAAATTAGTCCTCGTTGGCAGTATATGCAAAAAGTGGGCTAAGTGGTTGACGTTCAAAGATACGGGTAATAGCATTAGCGATAAGCTCACTTGCTGAAAGGTATTTAACACTTGTAGGAACATTTTCTTTAGTTGCAACTGAATCTGTAACCAAGATTTCTTTGATTGGAGAAGCGTTGAGGACTTCACCGGCACCACCAGCAAAGAGCCCGTGACTAGCTACTGCATAGATGTCATTAACCCCACCACGTTCTAGGATTTTAGCCGCTTCGGCAAAAGTTTTACCCGTATTAAGGATATCATCAACCAAGATCGCAGTTTTACCTTCAACCTCACCGATGATGTAGCCTTCTTCACGTCCCGTATCATCTTGAGCATAATCAATAATAGCGATTGGAGCATCAAGATATTCAGCCAAGCTACGAGCACGTTTAACACCAGAATTTTTAGGGCTAACAACGACAACGTCTGCACCAGTCAACCCTTTTTCATTGTAGTATTCAGCAAAAAGAGGGATAGTAAAGAGATTATCCACGGGGATGTCAAAAAAGCCTTGAACTTGGACAGCGTGAAGGTCAAGCGTCAAGACACGGTTGACACCAGCTTTAACCAACATATTGGCAATCAATTTAGCAGTGATTGGTTCACGTGAAGCAGCAATACGGTCTTGACGTGCATAACCAAAATAAGGCATAACTACATTGACAGAGTTAGCACTGGCACGTTTGCAGGCATCAATCATGATGAGCAATTCCCAAAGGTGGTCGTTAACAGGGTTGCTAGTAGATTGGATGATGTAAATATCGTCTCCACGAACAGACTCTTCAATGTTAATCATGATTTCACCGTCAGAAAATTGACGTGAAGATACTTTTCCAAGTGGCAATCCGGTATTCTCAGCAATTTTTTCAGCAATTTCTGGATTTGAGCTGAGCGAGAACAATTTCAATTTTGGGTTTGCTTTTTGATGTACCATGACGATGGTGACTCCTTTAAAAAAATAAGATGCGAAGCCCAATTAGGGCTATTATAATAAAACTACAGATGCTTCTATTTTAACAAAAAAAAATAGAAATTTCAGCCTTCAGAAAGCGATATTGATGAAAATTGACGAACCATAAATCACTGAATCATTTTTGTATGCGTTTTTAGACAGAAGAGAGATTGTGGAAGTTGCCACAAGTACCAAATTGTTTTTGCATATATAAAAAAGACAAGGGTTGATCCTTGTCTTAAAATGAAGTAAATGGTTTTTATAGACGTTTTTACGGTGGAAAGTCCGCCTCAGAACGGATCAAAAATGACTAGCAGAATTTCTATAAACTCACATTTCACCAACTAGTCTTTATCTCGCTTTAGGGTTGCTATAAAACGTGCAACCTTACTCTTGGCATACTTAAAGTTAATATTATTTTCCTTAAGAAAGGCATAAAAGTCGTCTTTACCTCTCTTAGCATCTGAAACTTCCAACTCAAGCTCATAGTCTTTCTTATCAGCATAGACATTGACATCAAGTGCCATGAGACCAATATTGGTCTGGTATTCACGACGGGTTGTGGTTAAATGTCCAAGGATGGTTAGATCCTCTAACTTAACACCACGTTCTAGAAGAATGGACTTGATTTGGCATTCAGGGAAGTCAAGAGACTTGGTCATAGCCTTAGCCTCTGAACAGTCCATGGTGACATTGTATTCCATATTTCCGACCTTTTCAGGAATTTTCAAGGTCAACTCACCATGAGTGGGAAGGGTTCTGATACGTAAAGACAACCTTTTATTCCTCATGTCACCTTGGGGTGTATCAATGTAGTAATTGGTTTGCGTAACAGGTGTTACATGGGAGAAAAGCACTGCTAAACGATTATACTCGTCTTTGGTGAGCAGAGTCTTGTACTCTATCTCTAAATGGTTCATGTGTGTCCTCCCTTGTTCTTTTAAATGTGGTATAATATAACAGATTATATTTATTTTATAAAAAACTAAAGCTTTTGACAAGGAGGAGTCCTATCTTGACCATGGATTGGGAACAATTTTTAGACCCCTATATTCAGGCCGTAGGTGAGCTCAAAATCAAGCTCCGAGGCATTCGTAAACAATTTCGTAAGCAAAACCGTCACTCGCCTATTGAGTTTGTGACGGGACGTGTGAAGTCAGTGGCTTCCATTGAGGAGAAAATCGCCCTTCGTGGTCTTTCAATTGAAAATTTGGCTCAAGATATGCAGGATATCGCTGGTCTCCGAGTCATGGTCCAATTTGTCGATGATGTGGATGAGGTTTTGGCTTTGCTTCGTCATCGTAGTGATATGACGATTGTTTCAGAGCGAGACTATATCAGAAACCGTAAAAATTCGGGTTATCGCTCTTATCATGTTATTATCTCTTATCCCGTTGATACCATAGATGGTCGTAAGGAAATTCTTGCAGAGATTCAGATTAGGACTTTGGCCATGAACTTTTGGGCCACCATTGAACATTCTCTTAATTACAAGTATCAGGGGAATTTTCCTGAGGAAATTAAACTTCGCTTGGAAACTACGGCCCGCATGGCTTATGAGCTTGACGAAGAAATGCGGAAGATACGTGATGATATTAGAGAAGCCCAGTTGCTCTTTGATCCAATTAATAGAACTTTGAAGGATAGTGTAGGAAATAGTGATGACACAGATGAAGACCTCTTCGGATGAGATGAAGGTAGCTATTATTGCCAATGGCAAACCCCAAAGTAGGCGTGTTGCCTCGAAACTTTTTAATGCCTTTCGAGATGATCCTGATTTTTATTTGACCAAGAAAAATCCAGATGTGGTCATCTCAATTGGTGGTGATGGTATGTTGCTATCGGCCTTTCATATGTATGAAAAAGAGCTTGCGCGTGTGCGTTTTGTAGGGATTCACACGGGTCATCTAGGCTTTTATACGGATTATTTGGACAGTGAAGTGGATCAATTAATCGAGACGCTTCGAAAAGATAGTGGTGCAAAGATTTCTTACCCTCTTTTGAATGTCAAATTGACCCTGGCTGCTGGTCGTTCTTTTACGTCAATTGCCCTCAATGAAGCAGCAATTAAGCGTAATGAGAAAACCATGGCAGCAGATGTTTGCCTTAATGATGTCTTGTTTGAGAGCTTCCGTGGAGATGGATTGTCGGTGTCAACGCCTACAGGATCAACCGCCTACAATAAATCTTTGGGTGGTGCGGTACTTCATCCCACTATTGAGGCTTTGCAGTTGACAGAAATTGCTAGTCTTAATAATCGTGTTTACCGTACCTTAGGTAGTCCACTTATCGTGCCAAAACATGAGAAGATTACTGTCTATCCTACTCGAATGGGGAGCTACACTCTGTCGGTTGATAATAAGACCTATACCAACCGGAATGTGAAAAAGGTAGAATTTTCGATTGACCAACGTAAGATTTCTTTTGTTGCTAGTGCTAGTCACACAAGTTTTTGGGAACGTGTCCGTGAATCCTTTATTGGAGACATGGAAGAATGAGATATGAATTTACTGTAGGACGTTCATGTCGAGTTAAAACCTTTTTGAAGGAGCACGATATTTCAAAAGGACTTCTAGCCAAAATTAAGTTTGAGGGAGGTCACATCTGGGTCAATGGTGAGGAGCAGTTTGCGACTTATCCTGTCCATGAGGGAGACGTGGTTGCCATAGAAATCCCTGATGAGGCCCCGCATGAAACCTTGAAGCCAATTCCTTTTGACTTGGATATAGTCTATGAGGATGATAACTTCTTGGTGATTAATAAACCCTATGGCTATGCTAGTATTCCAAGTGTTAACCATGATAATACCATGGCTAACTTTGTCAAACATCACTTTGTCAGCAATAATTATCCCAACCAGCGTGTCCATATCGTGACACGTTTGGATAAGGACACATCTGGTCTCATGCTGTTTGCCAAGCATGGTTACGCCCATGCTCGTATGGATAAACAGTTACAACAGAAGTCTATAAAAAAACATTATTATGCCTTGGTTGAAGGTGAGACCAAGCTTGAGCAGCAGGGTGAAATCATTGCACCGATTGCGCGTGATGTGGATTCCATTATCACACGTCGAGTCCATAAATCGGGGAAATATGCCCACACTCGTTATCGTTTGGTAGGTGATTATGGTAGGGTTAAACTGGTTGATATCAATTTGCATACTGGGCGTACCCACCAGATTCGTGTCCACTTTGCCCATTTGGGACTCCCCCTTTTAGGAGATGACCTTTATGGTGGTTCTCTAGACTATGGTATTGAGCGCCAGGCCTTGCATTGCCACCGACTTGCATTTGTTGATCCTTTCACCAAAAAAGAAATGGTCCATGAGTCTTCCTTGACAGATGATTTCGAAACCGTTATCATGGGCTTGAAAACTAAAAAAGATTGATTGAGGAATTTTTATGCGTAGTCTATTTGGTGAACTTCGTGAACATATTTCAGGGAAAGGTGTTAGGATTGTTTTCCCTGAGGGTAATGATGACCGTGTGGTTCGTGCAGCTGCCCGTTTGAAATTTGAAGAATTAGTTGATCCTATTATTTTGGGAGACCCAACAGAGGTTCACAAAATCTTGAACGATCTTGGTTTTGTAGACTTTAACTGTACTATTATTAATCCTGAAACCTATGAAGGCTTCGAGGAAATGAAGGAAAAATTTGTTGAAGTCCGTAAAGGGAAAGCGACAATTGAAGATGCAGACAAGTTGCTTCGTGATGTCAACTATTTTGGTGTTATGCTAGTTAAACTTGGTTTAGCAGATGGAATGGTTTCAGGCGCGATTCACTCAACAGCGGATACCGTTCGTCCTGCTCTTCAAATTATCAAAACGAAACCTGGTGTTTCTCGTACATCAGGTGTCTTCCTTATGAACCGTGAAGACACCAATCATCGCTTGATGTTTGCCGACTGTGCTATCAATATTGAACCAAATTCTCAAGAATTAGCAGAAATTGCAATTAATACTGCAGAAACAGCTAAAGTTTTTGGTATTGATCCTAAAGTGGCGATGCTTAGCTTCTCAACAAAAGGTTCCGCTAAATCACCAAAAGTTGACAGGGTTGTTCAAGCAACAAATATTGCTAAAGAAATGCGTCCTGACTTGGCTATTGATGGTGAGTTGCAGTTTGATGCAGCCTTTGTTCCAGCAACAGCAGCTATTAAGGCACCAGACAGTGACGTAGCAGGACAAGCTAACGTCTTTGTCTTCCCATGTTTACAGGCTGGTAATATTGGTTATAAGATTGCCCAACGTTTGGGAATGTTTGAGGCTATCGGACCAATCTTACAAGGTCTTAATAAACCAGTAAACGATCTTTCTCGTGGTGCTAGTGCTGAAGATATTTACAACTTAGCTATTATCACAGCTGCTCAAGCTCTTAATAATTAAAAGCAATAATAAAAGAAAGTCTGGCTAAGTGAACTGCACCCCAAAAGTTAGACAGAAAAAATCTAACTTTTGGGGTGTTTTTTTTTATTATGAAATTAACTTATGAAGATAAAGTTCAAATATATGAATTGAGAAAGCAAGGAGAAAGCTTTAAACGACTTTCAAATCAATTTGGGGTGAACGTTTCTTGTCTAAAATATATGGTGAAATTAATTGACCGTTATGGAATAAACATCATCAAAAAAGGAAAGAATCGTTATTATTCTCCTAAATTAAAACGAGAAATGATTGATAAAGTGCTACTTGAAGGTCGTTCACAAAAAAGTGTAAGTCTTGATTATTGTCTTCCAAGTGGTGGAATGTTGCCTAACTAGATAGCACAATATAAAAAAATGGGTATACAATTCTTGAGAAAAGAAGAGGCAGAGTACCTAAAATGGGGCGTAAACGTAAGAAAACTTGGGAAGAAATGACAGAACTAGAGCGATTCCAAGAGGAGAATGAACGCTTACGTACCGAGGTAGCCTATCTAAAAAAGTTAAAAGAGTTAGAGGAAAGGGACGAAGCCTTACAGCGAGAAAGGCAGAAACAGTTAGAGAAAAGGGTTTCAGGAGGATTTCGACTCGATTTACTTCTTGAAACAGCACGTTTAGCTCGCTCGACTTACTATTATCAGTTGAAACAACTAGATGGGCACGACAAAGATGAAGAGACTAAAGGCTAAATTCAAGAAATTTATTATGAGCATAAAGGAAATTATGGCTATCGCCGAATAACTCTTGAATTGAGGAATCGTGGTTTTGTAGTGAACCAGAAGAAGGTCCAACGTCTGATGAAGCTCTTTGGTTTAAGTTCCCAAATTCGTCGTAAACACAAATATTCTTCATACCAAGGAGAAGTTGGCAAGAAAGCAGATAACCTTATTCAACGCCAGTTTGAAGCAGCCAACCCCATGGAAAAGTGCTACACAGATGTGACAGAGTTTGCCATTCCAAATAGCACACATAAATTGTATTTATCGCCTGTTTTAGATGGTTTCAACAGCGAAATTATCGCTTATAATCTCTCAACTTCACCAAACTTAGAACAAGTGAAATCTATGTTAGACCAGTCCTTCACAGAGGAGCATTATGAAAATACAATTCTCCATAGTGACCAAGGTTGGCAATATCAACACCAGTTTTATCATGATTTTCTTAAGCAAAATGGAATTCGTCCATCCATGTCCCACAAGAGAAACAGTCCAGATAACGGTATGATGGAATCTTTCTTTGGCGTCTTAAAATCTGAAATGTTTTATAGTTTTGAGAAACAATTCAACTCACTTGACGAGCTCAAACAAGCCATTATCAATTACATTGATTATTACAACAACAAACGAATTAAAGCAAAACTAAAAGGACTCAGCCCTGTAGATTACAGGACTAAATCCTTTCAATAATTAATTGTCCAACTTTTTGGGGTTAGTACATTGTAGGGGGTTATTTTTATGACAAATATTTATTTTCTTTTTTGTGATTTTAGACAAAGTGTAATAGCTAGCGCAAATAGATAAAGTAGGATGAAGACGACAAGAGTGCTTGTGTATGATTTGGTTGCTGAGTATATGACAGCAAGCAACATTGGACCTGCTAGCGCAGCCATTCCCCAAGCTGTTAAAATATAACCGTGCATGGTTGCTAGCTCTTTAGCACCGAAAATATCGCTAAGATACGGTGGAATGAGTGAGAAGCCAGCTCCGTAGCAAGTCATGAGCACAGCCATGGCAATGGTGAATAATGCTGGCGCGTGAAGGAATATGAGAGATATAGTCATGAGGATATTAACAACAAATAAAATAGTGCAGGTCAGCGGACGACCAATATAGTCTGACAAGCTAGCCCAGAGCAATCTTCCAAAGCCATTGAAAATTCCCATAAGCCCGACGATAATGGCAGCTTGGTTAGCAGTCATGCCAGCTACATCTTGTGCCATAGGTGAGACAACAGAGATTAAGGCAAGCCCACAAGAAATGTTGATGAAGAGAATTAGCCAGAGCAGGTAAAATTCAACCGTTTTTAAGGCTTTTTTAGCCCCAATACCTTGGCTTAATTGCTTATGACTGTCGTTAGTATCCTGTTCACTGTAGTATGGAAATTTGAGAAATTGTGAGACGATAAGCATAACCAGAAAATAAGCCACACCTAACAGGTAAAAGGTGTTGATAACATCATATTTGGTGATTAAGAAATACGAAATTGGACTGGTTAAAAGAGAGGCAAAGCCAAACCCCATGATAGCTAGCCCAGTTGCCAGCCCACGTTTATCAGGAAACCACTTGATAATCATTGATACGGGTGTGACATAGCCCGTACCAAGCCCGATACCGCCAAGAACACCATAGCCTAGATAAAGTAGTAAAAGACTATGATTAGCAAGTGCAACACCGGTTAAAATATTTCCAGATGCGTACAGGATAGCTGAGATGGTCCCAGTCACCCTAGGACCAAATTTATCAACAACTTGTCCCATAAAGGCAGCAGACATGCCCAGACAGAAAATCGCAAGTGAGAAGGCAAAAGCAATTGACGATTGATTCCAGCCAGTTTCAGCGATAATAGGATTACGATAAACACTCCAAGCATAAGTAGATCCCAACATTAAATGCAAGATAACACCGCAGCTTGCGATGAGGTAACGATTTTTGGCTAACATATTTTCTCCTTTTTACGAATATTAAACCAATTAATTTTTATAAACGATAGGATATTATTGTATATTATTTTTTTAAATAAGTAAAGTAGTATTTATTTTTAAATAAACACGTACAATATAAAAAGAATGAATAATAACGTTCAGAGTTTGATGATTTGGTTAAATAAGTTTTTATTTTTTGATGATAAAGTTATCAACATGTGAAAAACTTAAAATGTTTTTAAAATAGTCATTATCCACAGAACGACCAAGGGTGAGAGATTTTAAGGTAAAATAAGGGGAACTTTCCCCCCATTTTCCTCACACTTGCTTTGGTGTCTTTTGTGGTGTGTGTTATAAAAAAAGCATGGAAATTTTCGATACACATACGTATCTTAACGCTGATGATTTTGCTGGTCGTGAAGCAGAAGAATTAGCCCTCGCTAAAGAAATGGGCGTTACTCGACACAACGTCGTTGGTTTTGATGCACCAACCATTAAACGAGCTATTGAATTAGCTGAAGAATACCCAGAAATTTATGCCACAATCGGTTGGCACCCAACTGAAGCTGGCTCTTATAATCAAGAGGTTGAGGATATGATTGTCGCCAACCTATAGCATCCAAAAGTGATTGGTCATGGTGAGATTGGACTGGATTATTATTGGATGGAAGATCCAAGAAATTGGTGTTGGTCCACGTAGTGGCATTATTCACTCACTTTCTGGGGGACAACGTCAACGTATGGGGATTGCGAGTTCTTTGGTCATGCAGCCTGATTTGATTATCACTGATGAACCAATCTCAGCCCTTGACGTGTCAGTTCGTGCTCAAGTTTTGAATTTGCTTAAGAAATTCCAAAAAGAGTTGGGGTTAACCTATCTCTTTATCGCTCACGATTTGTCAGTGGTTCGTTTCATTTCTGACCGTATCGCTGTTATCTAAAAGGGGACAATCGTGGAAGTTGCTGAGACAGAAGAGCTCTACAACAATCCTATCCATCCTTACACCAAGTCACTCTTGTCTGCTGTTCCTATTCCAGATCCAATCTTGGAACGTAAGAAAGTCTTGAAGGTTTATGATCCAAACCAACACGACTATTCGGTTGATAAACCAGAAATGGTATGATGGGATCCTTCTTTGGTATTCTTAAGTCTGAGATATTTTGTGGTTACGAGGCTACCTTTCAGTCACTTGAGCATTGAAATAAGCTATTGTAGACTATATTGATTATTACAACAACAAACGTATTAAGGTAAAATTAAAAGTACTCAGTCCTGTGCAATACAGAACTAAATCCTTTGGATAAATTAGTTGTCTAACTTTTTGGGGTCAGTACAAAGCGACTGGGCTTTTTTGTGGAACTTTTGTAATTAAAAATAAATCAATGTTAACTAAATGAGAACCTTTATTGATAAGGAATTACAGTTGTTATCGTGTTTACATTATGTTATCGAATTTTACAAAATTTTCTGATAAAAAGCTAGACTGCTTGATTATTTATGCTATAATAAAGTTGTAAAAAATTTTTTTGGAGGCATTTTATGAAAAAAAGCAAATGGTTGGCCCTCGCGGGTGTAGCACTTCTAGGTGTTGGTGTGTTAGCGGCTTGTTCATCTAAATCAAACACTAGCGGAACTACTTATGGTTACGTTTACAGTTCGGATCCAGAAACTTTGGATTATATTACATCAAATACGGGACCTACAAAATCTGTTGTGACAAATGGTGTAGATGGACTTATGGAAGCGGACAAATATGGTAATCTTGTTCCATCAGTAGCTGAAGACTGGTCTGTGTCTAAAGATGGTCTTACTTATACCTATAAAATTCGTAAAGGGATCAAATGGTATACTTCTGAAGGTGAAGAGTACGCTAATGTTACTGCTAAGGACTTTGTAACGGGTCTTAAACATGCTGCGGATTCCAAAGCAGGTGGTATCTATTTGGTTCAAGATTCTATTGCTGGATTGTCTGACTATCTCTCTGGTACCAATAAAGATTTCTCGAATGTGGGTGTCAAGGCAATTGATGACTATACTTTGCAGTACACGCTTAAGCAACCAGAACCATACTGGAACTCTAAGACAACTTATAGTTTGCTTTTCCCAGTAAATGAAGACTTCCTCAAGAATAAGGGAAAAGATTTTGGTAAATCAACAGACCCAACCTCTATCCTTTATAATGGACCTTTCCTTCTCAAATCTTTGACAGCTAAATCTTCAATTGAGTTGGTTAAGAATGAACATTATTGGGACAAGAAAAATGTACACTTTGATGCCATCAAATTCTCATATTATGATGGTTCGGATCAAGATGCTCTAGTACGTGGTTTCACTGATGGTGCTTATAATTTTGCTCGTGTCTTTCCAACAAGTTCAAACTATGCTTCTGTAGAGAAGAAATATAAAGATAATATTTTTTACACAGCACCAGGTGCGTCTACATCAGCTATTGGTATTAATATTGACCGTCAAAGTTACAAGTATACAGCCAAAAAGACGGATTCTGAAAAATCATCAACCAAGAAAGCCCTTCTAAACAAGGACTTCCGTCAAGCAATTAACTTTGCCATTGACCGTAAGGCCTATCAATCACAAATTAACGGTAAAGATGGTGCAACTCTAGCTGTTCGTAACCTCTTTGTGCCTTCTGATTTTGTGAGTGCAGGTGATAAGACCTTCGGAGATCTTGTAACAGAGAAAATGTCTTCATATGGGGATGAATGGTCAGGTGTGAATCTTGCTGATAGTCAAGATGGCCTCTACAATGCTGAAAAAGCTAAGACTGAGTTTGCCAAAGCTAAGGATGCTCTCCAAGCAGATGGTGTTCAATTCCCAATTCATTTGGACCTTCCAGTTGACCAAAGCTCTAAACTTAATGTTGCCCAAGTCCAATCTTTGAAACAAACCATTGAAAAATCATTGGGTAGCGAAAATGTTGTTATAGATATTAACCAATTGTCATCTGATGATTTGCAAAATGCAACACTTAATGCAGCCAACGCAGCAGCAGAAGACTGGGATATTTCAAATAGTGTCGCTTGGGCGCCAGATTACCAAGATCCATCAACCTACCTTGATATCTTTAAGACAACTTCAAGTGAAAACACTAAGGCTTTCATGGGTTATGATGATCCAAATAATGCGGCAGCAGCCCAAGTGGGACTCAAAGACTATGATGCCTTGCTGAATTCTGCAGCTTCAGAAACAAGTGACCTTAATGTTCGTTACGATCGTTATGCTCAAGCTCAAGCATGGTTGGAGGACAGTTCGCTTGTGATTCCATTGACTGTTGGTAATGGTGCGGCACCAGTTATCTCACGCTTGACACCGTTTACCGGTGCTAGCCTCCAGGTGGGTGATAAAAACTCATCAAACGACTACATCAAATATGTGAAACCACAAGAAAAAGTAGTTACTAAGAAAGAATATGAACAAAGTCGTGAAAAATGGCTTAAAGAAAAGAAAGAATCTAACGAAAAAGCTCAAAAAGATCTTGAGAAACACGTTAAATAAAAGAACGATGGAACTTTCTCATTTGATTGGGAAAGTTCTTTTGGAATTAATGGAAGAGACATGAAAAGATATATTTTATTGAGAACCCTCCGTTCTATATTGTCAATATTTGTCGTGACGGCCTTGACCTACACGATTATCTATACCATGGTGCCGAGGCGTCTGATTTTCAGACAGGACCCTAACTACAATAAGATTGCAAAGACAGCTGATTCTAAGATAAACTATGAAAATACAATCTTTGAACGTATGGGGTACATTGATTACTATGACACCAAGGAGTTGCAGGAGAATGCCAGCACACTTGATAAGTCGGTAACAACTAAGCCAACAAAAGCCAATAAAGCTATCTACCAAAAATATGTGGATAGTTTGGGACATGGCTGGCGTTTGCATCAGTTCAAGCAAAGTAAGCAATTCTATGCGACACGTGATGTGCCAGTGCTTGAACGTGTGTTTGAATTCTACACGCACCTCTTTGAATTTGACAATACTGGATGGGTTAAAGATAAAACAAATCCAAACTTGAAGCGTTACATCCGTATTGAAAATGATCCAGCTATTGGTTGGTCGGTTGTTGGTTCAGGGACTAAGCACAAATATTTGCTTTACTTTAACAGTCAGTTCCCGTTTGTTCACCAAAATTTTGTGAAGATGAATCTTGGAACTTCATACCCAACTTATGCTGGGCAAGGTGTTCTTGATGTTATTACACAAGGCCAAGGACAGACAAAAAGCTCTGTGGTTAACTTCCCTACTGGTAAGAAAATATCTTCAGTAGATATCTATTCTCGTACTTATAAATCACCTAGTCAGGCTGACGCTAGAGATCGTTCTTACTATGGTGATGATCCGTACACATCTACTAAGAGTCGTTATCAGTACCCATCAATGGTGACAAGCTCTGCCATTGCTGGTTTGATTGGTTTGGTCTTGTCTTATGCCTTAGCGATTCCATTGGGATCTTACATGGCACGCTTTAAAAATACACTCTTTGATAGTGTGTTAACAGGCGTCTTGACTTTCTTGCTTTCGCTACCGACGATTGCCTTGGTATATATCATTCGCTTGATTGGTTCTGAGATTGGTCTTCCGGATTCTTTTCCTATCTTGGGTGCGGGTGACTGGCGTTCATACGTCTTGCCATCTGTTATTCTCGGTCTCTTGTCAACACCAGGTCTTGCGATTTGGATTCGTCGTTACATGATTGACTTGCAATCACAAGACTTTGTTCGTTTTGCACGTGCCAAAGGGTTGTCAGAACAAGAAATTTCAAATAAACACATTTTAAAAAACGCTATGGTTTCCTTGGTTTCAGGGTTCCCAGCATCTATTGTTGGGGTTATCACAGGGGCAACCTTGACAGAAACAATCTTCGCCTACCCTGGTATGGGTAAAATGTTGATCGATTCTGTTCGTGCTTCTAATAATGCTATGGTCGTTGGGCTGGTATTTATTTTTACAGCTCTCTCCATCTTCTCATTGCTTGTGGGTGATATCCTTATGACTATTATTGACCCACGTATCAAATTGACATCTAAAGGAGGTAAATAATGGCTTCAATTGATAAAAGTAAGTTCCAATTTGTAAAGCGCGATGATTTTGCCTCTGAAACAATTGATGCACCGTCTTACTCATACTGGAAATCAGTGATGCGTCAATTTTTTAAAAAGAAATCAACAGTTGTAATGTTGGGAATCTTGATTGCTATTGTTTTGATGAGTTTCATCTACCCAATGTTTTCTAAATTTGACTTCAATGATGTCTCAAAAGTAAATGATTTCAGTTTGCGTTATGTACATCCAAACGCTCAATACTGGTTCGGTACTGACGGTAATGGTAAGTCTCTATTTGACAGTGTTTGGTTTGGGGCTCGTAATTCTATCCTTATCGCTGTTATCGCTACCTTCCTGAATGTTATAATTGGTTTGCTTGTAGGTGCTGTTTGGGGGATTTCTAAGACCTTCGATATGATTATGATGGAAATCTACAACATCATCTCAAATATTCCCTCTCTCCTTGTGGTTATCGTCTTGACTTACTCATTAGGTGCTGGTTTTTGGAATATGATTTTTGCCATGACCGTAACAGGTTGGATTGGTATTGCCTACACAATCCGTATTCAAATCATGCGTTATCGTGATTTGGAGTATAACTTGGCTTCTCGCAATTTGGGAACACCAACGGCTAAGATTGTGATTAAAAATATTATGCCACAACTTGTGTCAGTTATTGTAACCATGGCTAGTCAACTTTTGCCAGGATTTATCTCTTATGAGGCCTTCCTTTCATACTTTGGTTTGGGTCTTCCTGTTACTACGCCTAGTCTTGGTCGTTTGATTTCAGACTATGCACAGAATGTTACAGTCAATGCCTATCTCTTCTGGATTCCATTGACTACCTTGATTCTTGTTTCTCTTGCTCTCTTTATTATTGGTCAAAACTTAGCGGATGCTAGTGACCCACGTACGCATAGATAGGAGTCCAATATGACAGAAAATAAAAATGTAATATTATCGGCTCGCGATATCGTCGTGGAATTTGACGTTCGTGACCGTGTTTTGACAGCTATTCGAGGGGTTTCTCTTGATTTAGTTGAAGGTGAAGTTTTAGCCTTGGTTGGTGAGTCTGGTTCAGGGAAATCAGTCTTGACTAAAACTTTTACAGGGATGCTGGAAGAAAATGGTCGTGTAGCTAGCGGATCTATCGACTACCGTGGCAAAGACTTGACTAAATTTAAGAGTCACCAAGATTGGGCAGCTATCCGTGGAGCTAAGATTGCAACTATTTTCCAAGATCCAATGACCAGTCTTAACCCAATTAAGACTATCGGAAGTCAAATTATTGAAGTTATTGTTAAGCACCAAGGGAAAACAGCCAAGGAAGCTAAAAAAATGGCAATTGATTACATGGACAAGGTTGGTATTCCAGATGCTGAAAAACGTTTCAATGAATATCCTTTCCAATACTCTGGTGGGATGCGTCAACGTATCGTTATTGCCATTGCCTTGGCTTGTCGTCCTGATGTCCTTATCTGTGACGAACCAACAACTGCCCTTGATGTGACCATTCAAGCTCAAATCATTGACCTCTTGAAATCACTCAAAGAGGAGTATGGTTTCTCGGTCATTTTCATTACCCATGACCTTGGCGTCGTAGCAAGTATCGCGGACAAGGTTGCTGTCATGTATGCTGGCGAAATCATTGAATACGCAACTGTTGAGGAAATTTTCTATGAGCCTTGTCATCCATACACGTGGAGCTTGCTTTCAAGTCTGCCACAATTGGCTGGTGATAATGGAAAACTCTTCTCAATTCCAGGGACGCCACCATCACTTTATACACCAGTTGTTGGGGATGCCTTTGCCTTGCGTTCAGATTATGCTTTGCAGATTGATTTTGAGGAAAAAGCACCACAATTCCAAGTTTCAGATACTCACTGGGCTAAGACCTGGCTCTTACATGAGGATGCGCCAAAAGTTGATAAACCTGCGGTTATCCAAAATCTACATGAAAAAATCCTAGCCAATATGGGATTTGCACATTTAGGAGATGAGGAGGAAGGCAATGCCTGAGAAATTAGTTGAAGTAAAAGATGTGGAAATTTCCTTCGGCGAAGGAAAAAAGAAGTTCGTTGCTGTCCACAATGCTAATTTTTTCATCAACAAGGGTGAAACCTTCTCCCTCGTTGGTGAGTCTGGTAGTGGTAAAACGACTATTGGACGTGCCATTATCGGTTTAAATGACACAAGTAATGGTGAGATTATTTTTGACGGTAAGAAGATCAATGGATACTTATCACACTCTGAGAAAAACGACCTTATCCGTCGTATTCAGATGATTTTCCAAGACCCTGCGGCTAGTTTGAATGAACGTGCGACAGTCGATTATATCTTGTCTGAGGGCTTGTACAATTTCCATCTTTATAAAGATGAGGAAGAACGTAAGGCTAAAATCAAGGAAATCATCAAAGAAGTAGGACTTCTTGAGGAGCACTTAACACGTTACCCTCACGAATTTTCTGGGGGACAACGTCAACGTATCGGGATTGCGCGTTCTTTGGTCATGCAGCCTGATTTGGTTATCGCTGATGAACCAATCTCAGCCCTTGACGTGTCAGTTCGTGCCCAAGTTTTGAATTTGCTTAAGAAATTCCAAAAAGAGTTGGGGTTAACCTATCTCTTTATCGCTCACGATTTGTCAGTGGTCCGTTTCATTTCTGACCGTATCGCTGTTATCTATAAGGGGACAATCGTGGAAGTTGCTGAGACAGAAGAGCTCTACAACAATCCTATCCATCCTTACACCAAGTCACTCTTGTCTGCTGTTCCTATTCCAGATCCAATCTTGGAACGTAAGAAAGTCTTGAAGGTTTATGATCCAAACCAACACGACTATTCGGTTGATAAACCAGAAATGGTGGAAGTACGCCCAGGTCACTTCGTTTGGGGTAATAAGACAGAAATTGAGACTTATCGTAAAGAACAAAGTAAGTAAGTCTTTTCAATGCAAAAAAATCGTGTTCCAAAAGGAACACGGTTTTTCTTTAGTCCAAATTTAAATGCTTTGTCATGATATAGTAGGTACCAAAGTAACTTGCTGCGATGAGAACAAGAGACTGGACTAGACTAAAGATATATGACGAGTTATTAATTACAGTATTTGTTGCATTTCCGGTCAAGGCTGCACCGATTCCAAAGAAGAAACCAATAAAGAATAGGATGGCCTGAATGGTGAAATAGGCGACAAATCCCATACGAACTTTGTTGGTATTGAAGAGGTTTCCAATACTAATACAGAGGTAATAGAATAGGATACCGCTAATTTTTCCTAAAATTATAGAAGGGATGAAGAGGTAGAGGGCCCCCATTTCTTTTAAGATTTGACCGAAGTAGCTGGTAGTCAGGAGGATATCTTTTATATCAAGGTTGAAAGCGGCTATAATGCCAATTGAAGCGAGTACAACGAGAGATGAAATCGTATCTAAAATAAAAGCTGCCAAAAGTTTAGACAAGATTAATTGGTGGGCAGAAACTGGGAGTGTATTGGTTAGGTAGCCTTCTCGTCCAAAGACACTAGTCGCAAAGCGTTTGATAATGAGAACAATGGTTGCGATATAGATGGTTCCCCAAACAACAATGGTGGCAATCACAATCAGTGTAAAGAAAGCCATAAACAGTAAGCTTGGTTCCTTGTGGATGTGTTCAAAGGTGACCGTTAGTTTTTGAAGCATTAAGCCCA
Organism: Streptococcus thermophilus; assembly: GCF_010120595.1. Lineage (NCBI taxonomy): Bacteria > Bacillati > Bacillota > Bacilli > Lactobacillales > Streptococcaceae > Streptococcus > Streptococcus thermophilus. The sequence continues at coordinate 1,870,354 of NZ_CP038020.1, read as the reverse complement.
AAGGTATGGACAGTAGGATGGCAATTCCATAGATGCCAAGATACCACTTACGGACTGATTGTAATTCATATTTAACTAATTTCCAAAACATGCTCATACCTCCTAATTGTGGAACATCTCTCTGAAGAGTTTGTCAATAGACTTGCCATGGGCTTGACGGATATTATCTGTATCACCTTGAAGTTCGATCTGACCGTATTTTAAGAAGACAACTTCATCTAAGACAGATTCAATGTCTGCAATCAAATGGGTTGAAATAATAACAGAAGCATCTTCAGAGTATTGGTTGATAATAGTTTTTAGGATATAGTCACGTGATGCAGGATCGACCCCACCAATAGGTTCATCAAGGAGATAGAGTTTAGCCTCACGACTCATAACTAAAATCAACTGAACTTTTTCTTTATTACCTTTTGAAAGGTCTTTAAGTCGCAAATCAGGTTGGAGCTTTAGATCCTCCAAGAGTTGCAAGGCAAGAGGATAGCGGAAATCAGCGTAAAAATCTTGGAAGAAATCCAAGTAGTACTGGATTGTCTTACTTTCATCTAAATAGGTAATGTCAGGCAAATAAGCTACTTGCGCCTTAGTGATAGGTGACGGATGAAATCCATTAATGGTCACTAAACCAGAAGTCGGTTGAAGGAGACCGTTTAAAATTTTGATTAGGGTTGTTTTACCACTACCGTTCGGACCTAAAAGGCCAACAATTTTTCCTGACGGGATGGACATGGTCACATCTCTAAGGGCTGGAATACCGTTATAGGTCTTGGTGAGATTTGTTAGAGTTACAATATCAGTCATTGGTCTATAAGTCCTTTCCTGTTTGTTCGATGTAGTCAGTGATGATAGTCTTGATTTCAGGTGAGCTAAAACCAATGGCTGTCATTTCAGTGACAAAGTTTTTCATGAGAGTTTGAGCAATCTCGTGTCTTTTTTGATCAATGAGTTTCTCATCTTCAGTAACGAAGCGACCGGACGTACGGGCAGAATAAACCAACCCCTCTTTTTCAAGTTCTTGGAAGGCTCTTTGTACGGTGTTGGGATTGACACCGGCTTCCTGAGCAAACTCTCTCACGGGTAAAAGTTGTTGTCCCATACTTAATTCTTTGGAAACAATCTTCAATTTCACACGATAGGCGATTTGGAGATAAATTGGTGATTTTTCATCAAATGTCCAAGCCATAAGAGACTCCTTTCTAAGAGATATAAAAGTATTATTTTTTTGTACTAAAGTAATGATACAACTAAAAAGGTGATTTTGCAAGTAATAATCCATATTTTCTCTAATTTCTTTAGCTTTTCCCTAACTTATATCCTTATTTTTGGTACAATAGGGGCAAGTATATTCGACCTGAAGGGAGTTTATTTTGAATATTTTAGCGACAGATATGGATGGTACTTTTTTGGACCACCTTGGTTCCTATGATAAGGTGCGTTTAGATAAGCTTTTGGATGCTTGTGAAGCTAAAAATTACGTCTTTACAGTAGCTTCTGGTCGATCTCTCTTAGCTTTGGAAGAACTCTTTGACGGCTTTGTGGACCGCATTGCTATTATTGCGGAAAATGGGGCCTTGGTTCAGTACAAGGGTGAAGTCTTGTTTGAGTCTAAGCTAGAACCTAAAGACTATTTGGAAATTGCAGATACGACCTCAGCTTTACCAACTTGTGAGGGAATTCTTTTGTCAGGACGTCGAGGAGCCTATGCACCAGAAGATGCAGATCCAGCCTATCTTAAGGCCATGGAACGCTACTATGAAAATGTCATGGCAACAAACCTTGAAGGGGTTACAGATGATATTTTCAAGGTTACTGCTAAGTTTCAAGGGGATACCATCATGGAACGTGGTGACTATCTCAATACGATTTTTGAGGATATAACAGCTGTAACTACTGGCTTTGATTCTATGGATATTATCCTTAAAGGTGTAGACAAGGGATTTGGGCTTTACCATCTTTGTCAAGAGTTGGGGCGTCAGGCTTCAGATGTCGTTGCTTTTGGTGATAATCTCAATGATATGGAGATGCTGACATTTGCAGGATGTGCGGTTGCTACGGAAAATGCGCGTGATGAGATTAAGGAAGTGGCAGATGAGGTGATTGGTCACCATAGAGATGGTGCAGTCTTTGACTACATGGAAGGATTGGTAGGTTCAGATGGCTGAGATTAAATTGTTGGCCTTGGATTTGGATGGGACGCTATTTACCAAGGATAAGCAAGTGACTGCTGAAAATAGAGCTGCTCTTAAGGCGGCAGAAGCTAAGGGGATTCACGTGGTTATCACGACCGGTCGTCCCCTTCCAGCTATTAATCATGTCTTGGGAGACTTGGGTTTGTTAGACGACAAGCACTACAGCGTAACCTTCAATGGTGGGTTGGTTCAGCGTAATAACGGCGATATTTTAATCAAGAAAGAGATGACCAGAGATGATTTAAAGCAGATTTATGCTGTTTTTGAACCTCTGGGACTCCCTATGGATGTTCTTAGTGATGGTATTGTCTATGGAGTGCCTAGTAAAGGGAATCATTCGCTCTATCGTCAGGCTAATCCTACTTTGACTTTTGTTGATGTGGATAGCATTGATGACATTCCGCAAGATATCGTCTATAATAAGGTAGTTACGGTTTGTGAGGGAGACTTTTTGGATTCCCAAATTGGAAAACTACCTGACCATCTATACCAAGCGTTTGAGGTCTTTAAGTCTCGTGAAATTATCCTAGAGGTTATGCCAAAGGGTGTTCATAAAGCTGCGGGTTTGAGACTCTTGACTGATTATCTCGCTCTTGACAGAAGTCAAGTCATGGCTATGGGAGATGAAGAGAATGATTTGTCCATGCTAGAGTGGGCTGGTCTGGGTGTCGCTATGGCGAATGGTGTTCCTCAGGTTAAGGCTGTTGCTAAGGCTGTAACGACAAAAACAAATGAAGAATCTGGAGTGGCTGAGGCCATCCATAAATACATTCTAGAGTAATAAGGAGAACCAGATGGGTCTATTTGATCGATTATTTGGACAAGAGAAAACCGATTCACAGGAAACTCTTGCTAATAAAGAGCTTACAGAGGTGATTTCAGAAACGGATTCTATTGCTGATCAAGATTTGTCATCAAGTGAATTAACAACTGGAAATCAAGCAGGACAGTTTAGCAAGACTGATACTCAAGTAGAAGAAGATTTATCCACAGAATCTGTTGTGACAGATGAAAGTGAAGAGGCACTTACTGAAGAACTTTCTGTGGATAATCAGCCCTCAAGCGAATCAGAAATAGCTTCAGAATCAGTCGATAGTCAAGCAACTGTGGATAGCCACTTTGCGGATGTCATGGCTGATTACTATGCTAAGAAGGCTCAAGTAGCTGCAGCTGCGGAAAAAGGTGAGACAGTTACTTTTGAAGCGGTCCAAACCCGTAAGGTTGAGGAAACAGCTACAGAATTACCTGATTCCAAGACTGAAACAGAGCAAGAAAAGTATAATCGTACGCTTAAGAAGACGCGTACTGGTTTTGCTGCTCGCTTGAATGAATTCTTCGCTAATTTTCGTCGTGTTGATGAAGAGTTTTTCGAACAATTGGAAGAAATACTGATTCTCTCTGACGTTGGGGTCAATGTTGCGACGCAATTAACGGAAGACTTGCGCTATGAAGCTCGACTTGAGAATGTCAAAAAGACTGAGGATTTGCAACGCTTGATTATTGAAAAACTTGTGGATATCTACGAGAAGGACGATGTTTACGAGGAGCAGATTAATTTCCAAGATGGTTTGACAGTTATACTTTTTGTTGGTGTTAATGGGGTTGGTAAAACGACTTCTATTGGTAAGTTGGCAAATAAATACAAACAAGAAGGCAAAAATGTCATGCTAGTTGCTGCTGATACTTTCCGTGCGGGAGCTGTTGCTCAATTGGTCGAGTGGGGACGTCGTGTTGATGTGCCTGTAGTGACTGGTGCTGAAAAGGCCGACCCTGCTTCCGTGGTTTTTGATGGTATGGAGAAGGCTCTTGCTGAAGGTGTTGATGTTCTTATGATTGATACTGCGGGTCGTTTACAAAACAAAGACAACCTTATGGCAGAGCTTGAAAAAATTGGCCGTATTATCAAGCGTGTGGTGCCAGAAGCACCCCATGAAACCCTCTTGGCTTTGGATGCTTCAACAGGTCAAAATGCACTTAATCAGGCTAAGGAATTTTCAAAAATCACACCTCTTACGGGTCTTGTTTTAACCAAGTTGGATGGTAGTGCCAAGGGTGGTGTGGTTCTAGCCATTCGCCAAGAGTTGGATATCCCAGTTAAGTTGATTGGTTTCGGTGAGAAGATTGATGATATTGGCGAGTTCCATTCAGAAGAATTCATGCAAAGTCTCTTGACTGGACTGGTTTAAAAAGATATTTAAAAAGAGTGAGTACTGGGAAAAGGTATTCACTCTTTTTAATAGTGTCCTCACCTTGAAAAAAGTCGCTTTTATTGATAGAATGGTAAGAGAATAAGGCTGCTTTGAAAAGTGAGCTGTAACTTAATCACTGAACAACCCCTACTAAACCATAAAAAGAGATGATTTACTTCTCTTTTTAAGGTGAGTCATAATAAGAATTTTAATCTTAGTTTAAGGAGAAGACATGTCTGAACGTGGACTTTTAATTGTTTTTTCAGGGCCTTCTGGTGTCGGAAAAGGAACTGTTCGTCAGGAGATTTTTTCAAAACCTGACCACAAATTTGAATACTCAGTATCAATGACCACACGTGCTCAACGTCCTGGTGAAGTTGATGGGAAGGATTATTTCTTCCGTTCGCGTGAGGAATTCGAAGAGCTTATTCGTAATGGTCAAATGCTGGAATATGCTGAGTATGTAGGCAACTACTACGGAACACCTTTGGCCTATGTCAATGAAACCTTGGATAAGGGAATTGATGTTTTCCTTGAAATCGAGGTTCAAGGAGCCCTACAGGTTAAGAAAAAGGTTCCAGATGCTGTCTTTATCTTTTTGACACCACCAGATTTGAACGAACTTGAAGAACGTTTAGTTGGCCGTGGGACAGACTCTGAAGAAGTTATTGCTCAACGTATTGAACGTGCGCGTGAAGAGATTGCTCTCATGAGCGAATACGATTATACCATTGTCAATGACGAGGTGCCTTTGGCTGCCGAGCGTGTAAAGCGTGTTATTGAAGCGGAACACTTCCGAGTTGAACGTGTGATTGGCCACTATCGTAATATGATTTCAGATAAGAGATTATCAGATAAATAAATTAGAAATAGGTATAGAATTATGATGTTGAAACCCTCTATTGATAAACTTTTGGATAAAGTGCCTTCAAGATATTCATTAGTTATTTTGCAAGCAAAACGTGCCCATGAATTGGCAGCTGGTGCTGAACCTACTCAAGAATTTTCGTCTGTAAAATATACGCTTCAAGCCCTTGAAGAAATTGAATCTGGTAATGTCATTATTCACCCAAATCCAGAAGCTAAACGTAAATTGGCACGTTTGAAAGTTATCCAAGCGCGTCTTGCTGCTGAGGAAGAAGAACGTAAAATCAAAGAACAAATCGCTAAAGAAAAAGAAGAGGGAGATAAAATCTAAAATCAAAGTCTTGCTTTGGTTTACGAGGATAAGAGGAGCTGAGGCATAGTGTCTCAGCTTCCTTCTTTATGATGCATATCACTTAGCTCAGGATTTCTGGAGTTTAGGAAATCGCTGGACCAAAGGTGAAGAGAGGAGATATATGGTTTTAGTTGCACAAATAATTGTAGATGTTCCTCTAATGCAGACGGACAGGCCTTATAGTTACCTTGTACCAGAATCCATGCAGGGGCAAATTACCATCGGTATGAGGATTCATGTGCCTTTTGGTAAAGGAAATCGTCTCTTGCAAGGGTTTGTTATTGGCTTTGTAGAGCAAGAAAATGTAAGAAATCTGCCGGACTTGAAGCCAATTGCGGAACTTTTGGATTATGAACCAGTCCTTAATCAGGATCAGCTGGATTTGGCTGACCAAATGCGACACACGGTTTTTTCCTATAAGATTTCCATCTTGAAGTCTATGCTTCCGGGTCTCCTTAATTCACAGTATGACAAAGTTATCATGGCAACTGATAAACTGAGCGAAGAGGAGAGGGACATTTTTCTTCAGGGGCGAGACCATATTCTCTTCTCTCAATTGTCGAAAAAACAAGGTCAAGCCATTCCGCGTTTGGTGGGATCTGGTCGCGTAACGGTTGATTACATTGCTAGGGATAAACAAAATATAAAAACGGAGAAACATTATAGTGTTCAAAGAGGCATTTTAGAGACTTTGGATATTTCGCAACGAGCCAAGAAGCGGCTGGAGTTGCGGGACTTCTTGTTAGAAAAGAATGAGCCTGGAAAGTTAGTAGACCTGCATAAACTTTTTTCTCGAGATGTGGTGAAGTTTTTCATTGAGGCTGGAGCTCTAGCCATCACTGAAGTTGAGGTCAATCGTGCTGATAGCTACTTTGAAAAGGTAGAGAAGACGGATTTTCTAGAGCTTAATGCTCAGCAAGCACATGCTGTTGAAGTAATGACAGGTCAGATTGGTCATGGTGGGAAGCCGTTCTTGTTGAAAGGAGTGACGGGGTCAGGTAAGACTGAGGTTTACCTGCATCTTATTGAGAGAACCTTGGCTATGGGAAAAACTGCCATTGTCTTGGTTCCAGAAATTTCTCTGACGCCACAAATGACCAATCGTTTCATCTCCCGTTTTGGTGACTTGGTAGCAATCATGCATTCAGGCTTGTCAGATGGTGAAAAATTTGACGAGTGGCGTAAGGTTAGGTCTGGTCAAGCAAAGGTCGTTGTAGGAGCACGTTCTGCTATCTTTGCTCCCTTGGACAATATTGGAGCAATCATTATCGATGAGGAGCACGAGGCGACCTATAAGCAGGAATCCAATCCTCGCTATCATGCTAGAGATGTGGCCTTGCTTAGGTCCAAAAGCCATGGCGCTATTCTTGTACTTGGTTCAGCCACGCCTTCTATTGAGTCTCGAGCGAGGGCTCAGAAAGGGGTCTACCATTTTTTTGAATTGACGGAGAGGGCCAATCCTAGTGCTAAAATTCCGCAGGTTGAAGTGGTGGACTTTAAGGACTTTGTCGGTAGACAAGAGGCGAGTGATTTTACGCCACCTCTCTTGGAGAAAATCCGAGAGCGATTGGCACGTAAGGAACAAGTCGTTTTGTTGTTGAATCGTCGTGGGTATTCTTCATTTGTCATGTGTCGTGACTGTGGCTATGTGGATGACTGTCCGAACTGTGATATTTCACTGACTTTGCATATGGATACCAAGACCATGAATTGTCACTACTGTGATTTTCAAAAAGCTATTCCTAATGTCTGTCCTAATTGCCAGAGTCGTCAGATTCGCTATTATGGGACTGGGACACAGAAGGCTTATGATCAATTGACGGAACTTTTTCCAGAAGCCAGAGTGATTCGTATGGATGTTGATACTACACGTAAAAAAGGCGCTCACGAGAAACTTTTAGAGACTTTTGGGAGTGGCAAGGCTGATATTCTGCTAGGCACCCAAATGATTGCCAAGGGCTTGGATTTTCCCAATGTTACCTTGGTAGGGGTCTTAAATGCGGATACGTCGCTAAATTTACCAGATTTTCGTTCGGCTGAGCGCACTTTCCAGTTGTTGACTCAGGTGGCTGGTCGTGCTGGTCGTGCGGACAAGGAAGGGGAGGTTATTATTCAGACCTATAACCCTAGTCATTATGCCATTCGTTTTGCTCAGCAACAGGATTATGAGGGATTCTATGCCTATGAGATGGGGATTCGCCGTCAGTTGGCCTACCCGCCATATTTTTATACGGTAGGGATCACTCTTTCCCACAAGGATGAAGAGTTTGTAGTCCGTAAGAGCTATGATGTCATGGCTTGTTTAAGAGAACATTTGTCGGACAAGGTGACTTTCTTGGGACCAACACCAAAACCTATTGCCCGAACACATAACCTTTATCATTATCAGATTATTATCAAATATCGTTTTGAGGATAGCTTGGAAGAGACGCTTAATAGGATCCTTGATATGACACAGGAACCTGAAAATAAGGATCTACGTTTGATTATCGATCATGAGCCTCAGAATTTTACCTAATTTAGAAAAGGAAGAATATGACAAAAATAATATTTATGGGAACGCCGGCCTTTTCAGCGACAGTGCTGGAGGGACTTTTGACAGATGAGCGTTACGACATTGTCGCTGTTGTCACACAGCCAGATCGTGCTGTCGGCCGAAAAAAAGAAATTCGCATGACACCAGTTAAGGAATTAGCCTTGGCGCATGAGTTGCCAATCTATCAGCCTGAAAAATTATCAGGCTCTGAAGAAATGGTCCAACTGATATCACTTGGAGCTGATGGTATTGTTACTGCGGCTTATGGTCAATTTTTGCCAAGCAAATTGCTTGATAGCATGGACTTTGCGGTTAATGTTCACGCATCGCTCTTGCCAAAATATCGTGGTGGTGCACCTATCCATTATGCCATCATCAATGGTGATGCAGAAGCTGGTGTGACCATTATGGAAATGGTCAAGGAAATGGACGCTGGTGACATGGTCAGCCAAAAGGCCTTGCCAATTCTGGACCAAGATAATGTCGGTACTATGTTTGAAAAATTGGCAGTTTTGGGTCGTGACCTCTTGCTTGAAACCTTGCCTGCCTACATTGCAGGAGAAATCAAACCCGTTCCTCAAGATGCCAGTCAGGTAACGTTTTCACCAAACATTAGCCCAGAAGAGGAGCGCCTTGATTGGAATAAGTCGGGTCGTGACATTTTCAATCAAATCCGAGGTATGTATCCATGGCCTGTGGCACACACTCTGCTTAATGGCAAACGTTTCAAAATTTATGAGGGAGACTTAGTAGAAGGACAAGGACAGGCTGGTCATATTATCGAAAAAACTAAGAAGAGTTTGGTCGTTGCGACTGGTCAGGGGGCTATTTCGCTTAAGAGTGTTCAGCCTGAAGGTAAACCTCGTATGGCTATTGCTGATTTCCTTAATGGAGTCGGTCGCAATCTTGAAGTAGGTGATGTCTTTGGCCAATGATTGGAAAAAAACAGCCCGTGGACAGGCACTTGAAGTTTTAGAAGAAGTCTTTCAAGAAGGGGCTTACTCAAATATTGCCCTCAATGCACGTCTGAGCAATTCATGTCTAACAGATAAGGACAAGGCCCTGGTAACGGAAATTGTTTATGGAACTGTTGCCCGTAAGATCACTTTGGAATGGATCTTAGCCCATGTCATTGAGGATCGAGATAAACTTGAAGCTTGGGTCTATGACCTATTGCTTTTGAGTCTTTACCAGTTGGCCTACTTGGATAAGATTCCATCCCATGCGGTGGTTAACGATGCCGTTTCTATTGCCAAAAATCGTGGCAATAAAAAAGGAGCTGAGAAGCTGGTGAATGCAGTTCTTCGCAAACTATCTAGCCAGCCATTGCCAGATCCAAGCAAGATTAAACGTGTCAATAAACGCTATTCTGTTCAATATTCCCTACCTGTATGGTTGGTGAAAAAGCTTATTGAGCAGTATGGGGAAGAGCGAGCCCTTGCTATTTTCCAAAGTCTCTTTGTGAGAAACAAGGCCAGTGTCCGTGTGACGGATGTGTCCCGTATGGAAGAAATTGCGGAGGCCACTGGAGCTGAGCGTTCAGATTTGTCACCAGTTGGGCTTGTTAAGTCTTCGGGTTATTTTGCTGGGACTGATTATTTTAAAGAGGGGTTATTGACCATTCAGGATGAGACTAGTCAGCTAGTTGCACCAACTTTAGCAATTCAAGGTATGGAAGAAATCCTGGATGCTTGTGCGGCACCCGGAGGTAAGACTGTCCATATGGCATCATACTTGACGAGTGGACATGTGACGGCTCTTGACCTTTATGATCATAAGCTTGCTCTTATTAAAGAAAATGCACAACGACTTGGTCTGGCTGATAAGGTTAAAACTCAGAAACTAGATGCTCGTCAGGTGCATCAAGTCTTTCCGACTGCTAGTTTTGACAAGATTCTAGTGGATGCTCCTTGCTCAGGGATCGGTCTCATTCGTCGAAAACCAGACATAAAATACAATAAGGATCTCCAAGACTTTAAATCCCTCAAGTCTGAGCAATTGGATATATTATCCAGTGTTTGTCAAACCCTACGAAAAGGTGGTATAATAACCTACAGTACTTGCACCATCATAGCAGAAGAAAATCAAGAGGTAATTCAGGCCTTTCTTGAGAGCCATCCTGATTTTGAGCAAGTTGCCTTGGATCATCCATGCAAGGACATCGTGGTCAATGGCTATTTGGCTATCACCCCCGAACAGTATCTAACTGATGGTTTTTTTATCGCTCAGTTGCGTAAGAAAGTCTAGGGTTACAGAGGAGGAAACACTGACGCAAGTCAGAAAGAAAATTATGGAAATATCATTATTAACGGACATTGGCCAAAAACGGTCAAACAATCAAGATTTTGTTAATAAATTTGTCAACAAGGCTGGTGTTACACTTGTCATTGTTGCAGATGGAATGGGTGGACACCGTGCTGGAAATATTGCCAGTGAGATGTCAGTATCTGACCTTGGTCGTGACTGGATTAATACTGATCATCGTGAGTTGAGCCATATTCGTGATTGGATGATTGCTGCCATCGATGAAGAAAATCGTAAAATCTATGAGCTTGGTCAAAATGAAGAATATAAAGGAATGGGAACGACTATCGAGGTTCTTGCCTTAGTTGATAATGCTGTGATTTTCGCTCATGTTGGGGATTCACGTATTGCCCTTATCCGTAATGGTGAGTATAAGCAATTAACGAGCGATCACTCCTTGGTCAATGCTCTTATCAAGGCTGGTCAGTTGACAGAAGAAGAAGCTGCAGTTCACCCACAGCGTAATATTATTACGCAATCTATAGGGCAAGCTGCTCCAGTTGAAGCAGATCTTGGTGTTCAACAATTGGAACCGGGAGATTATATTTTGGTCAATTCAGATGGATTGACTAATATGATTTCAATTGAACAGATTATTCATATTGTTAACAGTCCTGGTCTTGTCGAAGAAAAAGCCAGTCGTTTAGTTGCTGCTGCCAATGAAGCCGGTGGTCATGATAATATTACAGTTGCTCTCATCGAAGTAGAAAGTGAGGAAGGATAATGATCCAAGTTGGCAAATTGTTTGCTGGACGTTATCGAATCCTTAAATCTATCGGACGTGGTGGTATGGCGGATGTTTATCTGGCTAACGACCTGATTCTGGATAATGAAAGTGTAGCTATTAAGGTGCTACGTACCAATTATCAAACTGATCAGGTTGCTGTGGCGCGTTTCCAGCGTGAAGCACGTGCCATGACTGAGCTTAGCCATCCGAATATCGTTGCGATTAGAGATATTGGTGAAGAAGACGGTCAGCAGTTCTTGGTGATGGAGTATGTGGATGGTTCGGACTTGAAGAAATTCATTCAAGACCATGCACCATTGTCTAACCAAGATGTTGTGCGTATTATGGGGGAAGTCCTTTCCGCCATGACTCTTGCCCACCAAAAGGGTATTATTCACCGTGACCTTAAGCCACAGAACGTTCTATTAACTAAGGATGGTAGAGCTAAGGTTACAGACTTTGGTATCGCAGTAGCATTTGCTGAAACCAGCCTGACACAAACTAACTCAATGTTGGGGTCAGTCCATTATTTGTCACCAGAACAGGCACGTGGTTCTAAAGCCACTATCCAAAGTGATATCTATGCTATGGGGATTATGCTCTTTGAAATGTTGACAGGGCATATCCCTTTTGATGGCGATAGTGCAGTAACCATTGCACTTCAACATTTCCAAAAGCCCCTGCCATCGATTTTGGCTGAGAACCGTAACGTTCCTCAAGCTTTAGAAAATGTTGTTATTAGAGCAACTGCTAAAAAGCTTGAAAATCGTTACAACAGCACTTTGGAAATGAGTCGCGACCTAGCAACTAGTTTGCATCCTAGTCATAGTCGTGATTCTAAGGTAGTTTTTGATGACATGACGGATACTAAGACCCTGCCAAAGGTCGATTCAGTTCCATCAGTAGGTCCTGAGAAAAAGATTTCTCCTAAACCATCAGAGCCTACACCGGCTCCAAGCAAACAACCGAGGGAAAAAGCTTCTCTATCTAAAAAAAAGAAAAATCTCTTTTTAACTCTACTCAAGGTTTTACTAGGCTTCGTCTTTATAGGAATTATCATTTTTGCCTATCTTGTTTTTACCAATCCTGACAATGTCCAAGTACCAAATGTTGTAGGTCAAGAGTTGTCAACAGCTCAGACGAAACTTGAAAGTGCAGGCTTTAAGGTTGGCGATGTTAAAGAAGTCGAAAATGATTCAGTCAATAAGGGCAAAGTTATCAAGACCGACCCTACAGCTGGGACAATGCGTAAAGAGGGAGCAAGCATTGATGTCTATGTTTCTTCTGGTAGCAAAGGTTTCACTCTGAAAAATTACAAGGGGAAAAATTATAAGGATGCCATTGAGGATTTAACCTCGAATTATGGGGTTTCCGAGGATCAGATCGATATTCAACATGTCGAAGACGATAATGCTAAAGAAGGCGAAATTCTATCTCAAAGTCCGGAGAAAAACAAGTCCTTCAATCCTAAAGATAGTAAGGCAAAAATCAAGTTTCGTGTGGCAACTCCTAAGACTATAACTATGCCTGATGTGACTGGTTTAACTGTCTCGACAGCAGTCCAAACCTTGAATAGTAAAGACATTTCAAGTAGCAGTATTGAGTATCATGACTATAATACTGGTGTTAAGTTGGATAAGAGTAAGGTACCTAGTAATACAGAGGTCCTTTATCAAGATCCTCAAGTTGGTACTGCTGTTGATGGCACAGTGATTCTCTATGTTTCAGTCGTAACTAAGAGTTCAAGTATTCAACAGTCAAGCTCAGCAAGTACGACACAATCGCCGTCATCTACAAGTTCTAGTTCTGAAAGTAGTACAGCTTCTAGTACCGAAACAGCTACAGAAGCTACTCACACAGAGCAATAATGAGTTTGAAAATTTTAGATATAAGAAAAAGAGAGGCTTTCTGACTCTCTTTTTGATTCAATTGCTTGGGGATTTTAAAGTGGCTGCTTGTCAGGAATGGCAGATTCTTTTATAACGAACGCGTCATATAGAGGAGAGGCGTAAATGAGAAACCGTAGAAAACTGAAAAAGGTATATTATTAGCTACGATATTGTCATGACGGTTCTAGCCCTTCTTTTCATAGGGAGAGTAATTTTTTGATTTGGTTGGGTTGATTACTATTGGGTGACATTCTTTTCTATTTATTAATCAGACCATTACCCTTAAATTTGCTTTAGATTATACTATTCGTTTTTCCTTGGCACTTCGGGAGCGGATTTTTGTTAAAACGCATGTGTTGGACTTGTTGACCATTATTTCTTAAAATGTAGTATTCACCTTCCTTTATTTTTCAAGGCTGGAACGCTTTGATCGTTTGGAAAAAATCTCACGTTGAATTGGTCTAAGTAGTAAGTTTAAGCATAATTCAAATCGTATTAATCGTAGAAATGGTTTTCACTTTTTGTTTTCGGCTAATAGTATTATCATCCTTATCAGTAGTAGTATTATTGCCCGTGTGGAGCATCATAATTTTATAGATGATATTTGGTGATCTGTGGCAACAGTTACCACAGTAGGTTACGGGGATATTGTCCCTAAAAACCTCGTAGGTAAGGCAGTTGCTGTTGTGCTCATGTTTAGTGGAATTGCTACTCTGGGGTTGTTGACAGCTCTCTTAATAATATTTTTGTGCGTTCAGGTCGCTAAACTGAACGAAAAATAGCTGAGCTTGAGAAGGAGTTGGCTGAACAACGTGTCATTCTTGAGGAAATCAGAAGTACGGTGCTTGCTATGAGTAGGAAAATGAATAAGAACGACGACTAGGTTTTCTGTAGATTAAAGATTGTGCTTCCTATGATGGGGGTGCTTTTTTGTCGCTATCTCGTATAGCCAGTAATCTCTCGAAATAGTCCTCTTTGTCAATTAGTCCAAAATTTGATAGAATGAACCCTGTATACTTTTATTTGAGAGGTCCTTATGACCAAATTTAATTTTTTCTTAGTGGTGGAGGCTCTTCTTTTAACTCTAGGCTTAATCACCATCTTTAATAATGATATTATCCGTTTTATTTTCATACTGGTTTTAACCTCGTTGGCCGTTCGCTTTTTTAACAAGGAGTCCAAGAGCGACTTTGTCTTGACGATCTGCTTGATTTCACTTTTTTTGGTTTCCATGTGGAATATCTATGTGGTTCTTGCTATCTTAGTGGGTGTGGCCTATGTCATGATTAATCATTTTTCACAGGTCAAGAAAAAGAATCGCTACGCTCTCATTCAATTTAAGGAAGATGACTTGAATCCACAGGCTGTGCGAAATCAGTGGATTGGAACTCGTATGGAACCCGTAAGTGATCGCTATGACTTTGATGATATTAATATTATCCGTTTCTTTGGGACAGATGTGATTGATTTGACCCAGGTTATCGTTTCAGGTCGAGAAAATGTCGTCATTTTACAGAAACTTTATGGACCAACGACAATCTTGGTACCAATTGATATTTCCGTTAAGTTGAATATATCAGCTATCTATAGCTCTGTGACCTTCTTTGATGAAGATGAATACGACCTCCGTTACGAAAGCTTGACCTTACAGGGGGCAGAGTATGAGCATGCCCATCGAACGCTTAAATTGATTCTCAATGTGGGAGCTGGACCAGTGGAGGTACGTCGTAAATGAAGAAACAGTACCTATTTTTAATCCTAACTTATTCAGTTGTTGTTTTAATTGGGGTTACCCTTGTGGTTATGGATAGCTTTAACCTCAACTTTTCACTGGTTTTCGGTAGTATCTCTCAGGTATTTCACTTCCTTTTTAACATGTTTTTTGTGGTTCTGAGTTTGCTCATTTTGCTGTATATTCTTTGGGCCATTGCAAATGATAATAGTATGCGTTCGGTCAATCAAGACTTGCGTCGTATTATCAATAACCAACCTGTCAAACGTCAGGGAGATAGTGAGTTGGACAAGAATATGATGCGTCTATCTCATAAAATGCGTAAATTGACCAAGGATCTGCAAAAAACGGAAAATGCTCAGGCTTTGAAAAGTCGTGATATTATTAAGAAAGAGCGAGGTCGCATTGCTCGAGATCTTCACGATACCGTTAGCCAGGAGCTTTTTGCGGCTAGTATGATTCTATCTGGTGTTTCTCAGATGGTGGACCAGCTAAGTAAGGAAGATTTACATCATCAGATTCAGGCAGTCGAGGCCTTGCTGACTGATGCTCAAAATGATATGCGTGTCTTGCTTTTGCACCTTCGTCCGACAGAACTTGAGAACAAGACTTTACAGGAAGGCTTGCAGATGATTCTTAAAGAATTAACTGATAAATCCAATATCCGTATTGTCTATAAGGATATGGTTAAGAAAGTGCCTAAGCGTATTGAAGATAATCTCTTTAGGATTGCCCAAGAGTTTATCTCTAATACCCTTAAGCACGCCAAGGCCAGCCAAATAGAGGTCTACCTCTATCAAAATAGTCAGGAAATTCAGTTAAAAATGCTAGATAATGGTGTTGGTTTTGATTTGAATGCCTCGACTGACGAGATGAGATATGGACTAAAAAATATCCAAGAGCGTGTTGATGAAATGGCGGGAACTGTGCAGTTCCTATCAGCTAAAGGTAAAGGGACGTCTATTGATGTTCGTGTGCCAGTATTAAGAGGAGAAGACAATGTCGAATAAGATTAATGTAATTTTGGTAGATGACCATGAAATGGTTCGTTTAGGCCTTAAGAGTTTCTTGAATCTCCAAGGAGATGTAGAAGTGGTTGGAGAGGCAGAAAACGGCCGTGAGGGTGTCGATCTTGCCCTGGAGCTACGACCAGATGTCGTTGTTATGGACCTTGTTATGCCTGAGCTAGATGGTGTTCAGGCGACTTTGGAATTGCTCAAAGAATGGCCTGAAGCTAAGATTCTAGTTTTGACCAGCTATTTGGATAATGAAAAAATTTATCCAGTCATTGAAGCTGGCGCCAAAGGCTATATGCTTAAAACGAGCAGTGCAGCAGAGATTCTAAATAGTATCCGTAAGGTTTACCGTGGAGAGGAAGCTATCGAAACTGAGGTAGACAATAAGATTAAATACCACGATAGTCACCCGAACTTACATGATGACTTGACCGCGCGCGAACGTGATATCTTAGCCCTCCTAGCTAAAGGCTATGACAATCAAACCATTGCTAACGAACTTTTTATTTCTTTAAAAACCGTCAAGACTCATGTGTCTAATATCCTTGGGAAATTAAATGTTGATGACCGTACTCAGGCTGTAGTTTATGCCTTTAGACATCATCTGGTTTCACAGGATGATGAATAAATCTATTTTAGGAGTTGGAAAAGGTTAATTATGGCTGTGCAAATTATCTCTTATTTTACGAGTCAAAGTGTTTGACTTTATTTCTAGCAACATATATAATTAGTCTGTCCTAAAACTTTTTTTCATATGAGGTTTCTTCAACCTCGAATCATCATCTAAGGTCACTTATATGATAAAATCTCCTAACTCCTAGCAATCGGTTATGCCGATTGTTTTTTTGAAAAAAGTTAATAAAGGTATTGACAGCCTCCTGATTTTTCTGTAGAATAATAAGAGTCTTTTGGGGTATAGCCAAGCGGTAAGGCAAGGGACTTTGACTCCCTCATGCGTTGGTTCGAATCCAGCTACCCCAGTTCTATCTGAGGGTAGAGATACAGATTATGGTCCGTTGGTCAAGGGGTTAAGACACCGCCTTTTCACGGCGGTAACACGGGTTCGAATCCCGTACGGACTATAAGCTCCAGCTAGAGAAAGCTGGTTTTTTTGTGTGCTTTTTGATAAAATAGAGGGGTTGAATGGTCTAATCCAGACATTTTATATCGCTTTGAAATGAAGAATAATAAAAATCTAACCTGGTTTAAAATGTGCGTTTTGAGATAGCCGTCATGGGCTACTTGATAATTCGTTGACTCATGGTTTGATTTGAATAAGAAATAATAAGGAAGTTGAATGACATATTATAACGTTGGAAAGATTGTAAATACACAGGGATTGCAGGGTGAACTTCGTGTTTTGTCTGTAACAGATTTTACGGACGAACGTTTTAAGAAGAAGAGTGTACTAGCTCTTTTTGATGACAAAGATAATTACATCATGGATGTTGAGGTTGCGAGTCACCGTAAGCATAAGAACTTTGATATTGTTAAGTTTAAAGGTCTTTACCATATCAATGATGTAGAAAAGTATAAGGGCTGTAGCCTAAAGATTGCTGAGGAAAATCTAACAGATCTTGATGACGGTGAATTTTACTATCATGAAATCATTGGTCTTGATGTCTATGAGGGTAATACGCTAATCGGTCAGGTTAAAGAGATTCTCCAACCGGGTGCTAATGATGTTTGGGTAGTGAAACGTAAAGGGAAAAAAGACCTGCTCTTGCCATATATTCCACCAGTTGTTCTTGATGTTGACGTCACAGCCGGTCGTATTGAGGTTGAGCTCATGGAAGGATTAGACGATGAAGATTGATATCTTGACTCTATTTCCAGATATGTTTGCTCCTTTGGAACACTCCATTGTTGGTAAGGCAAAGGACAAGGGCATCCTAGAAATCAACTATCACAATTTCCGTGACAATGCGGAGAAGGCACGTCATGTAGATGATGAACCCTATGGTGGTGGACAAGGCATGTTGTTACGTGCTCAGCCAATTTTCGATACCTTTGATAAATTAAATGTGACTAAGCCTCGCGTTATTCTCCTAGATCCTGCAGGTCGTACCTTCAATCAGGCCTATGCTGAGGAATTGGCGCAAGAAGAGGAATTAGTTTTTATCTGTGGCCATTATGAGGGCTATGATGAGCGTATCAAAACTTTAGTGACTGACGAAATATCACTAGGAGACTTTGTCTTGACTGGTGGAGAGCTAGCCGCTATGACTATTGTAGATGCCACTGTCCGCTTGATTCCTGAGGTTTTAGGCAAGGAAGCCAGTCACAAGGATGATAGTTTCTCATCAGGTCTTTTGGAGTTCCCACAGTACACTCGCCCAGCTGAATTTCGTGGCATGAAGGTGCCAGATGTACTCTTGTCGGGCCATCATGTTAATATTCGACGTTGGCGTATGGAGCAGAGCTTGCGAAAGACTTGGGAGCGTAGACCTGACCTCTTGGAAAACTATGATTTTACAGACGAAGAACGTCAGATTTTAGAAGAGATAAAATCAGAAGGAAAATAAAATGTCAGAAGAAAAGATATACGATATTACTATTATCGGTGGTGGACCAGTCGGCCTTTGGGCCGCCTTTTATGCCGGCCTACGTGGTATGACTGTGAATATTATCGAGAGTTTGTCAGAGCTTGGTGGTCAGCCTGCCGTTCTCTACCCAGAAAAGAAAATCTATGATATCCCAGCCTTTCCTCAGACGACAGGTGCCGAATTGACAGAAAATCTCTTGATCCAGCTTAAGCGTTTTGAAGATCGTGTCAGCATTCACTTAAAAGAGGAAGTTCAAACTTTTGAAAAAACAGATGGTATCTTCACAATCGCTACTAGCAAGGGTCAACACTTGTCCAAGGCTATCGTCATTGCTTGTGGAAATGGTGCTTTTGCTCCACGTCCTTTAGGTGTGGACAATGAAGAAGATTTTGCGAACAATAACTTGTTATATAATGTGCATAGTCTGGACCAATTTGCTGGCAAGAAGGTTGTGATTGCTGGTGGCGGTGATTCAGCTGTTGACTGGGCCAATCACTTGGATGGTGTTGCTGAGAGTGTGACCTTGATTCACCGTCGTGATGCCTTTCGTGCCCATGAGCATAGTGTGGAGCTTCTTTATCAATCATCAGTTAATGTGATGACACCTTATGTCCCCCTCGAAATTAAGGGTGAAAATGGTCATGCTCAAAGCTTGACTGTTCAGAGAGTTAAGTCGGATGAAGTTGTAGAATTGCCAATCGATGCCCTCGTTGTTAGCTTTGGTTTCTCTACTAATAACAAGAATCTTCGTAACTGGAATGTCGACTACAAACGTTCTAGTATTACTGTTAATGCTCAGTTTGAAACTTCACAAGAAGGTGTCTATGCTATTGGTGGTGCGGCAGAATATGATGGTAAGATTGATTTGATTGCGGTTGGTATGGGTGAAGCTCCTATTGCTATCAACCAAGCTATTCAATATATTGAACCAGACGGTAAGAATCGTCCGGTTCACTCAACATCATTAATTGAAGAATAATTAAAAAAAGAAGAGATAAGTCACTCGAAGTGGGCGAACAGGGAGATTTTCTACTATTACCTTAGGAAAGTCTCAAAAGATGACCTTGTCTTCAATCTTAAGAGAGACTCGTCTCTCTTTTTTCGTGTCTAAAAACATGGTATAATACATTTATGGCTACAACGAAAAAAATGAAAAAAGGGGCGGCTTCTAAGAGTGGTAAGAAGCGTCTCACAAAAGCAGAATTAGACAGACAGAAGGCGATTAAGCGAATGCTATGGACCTTCTTTTTTGCCTTTGTCTTAATTTTCCCAGTTTTTCGATTGGGTTTCTTTGGGATTACACTATATAATCTCTTTCGAGTGTTCGTGGGGAGTATGGCTTATCTCTTGATTTTTGCCATCTATATCTATCTCTTTGGTTTTAAATGGTTACGGAAACATAGTAACTACGTGACTGGATTTTGGATGGTCTTTGCAGGTCTTCTACTCGAGTTTCACGCCTATCTCTTTAGTCTAGAACGCATGGATGGGCTAGATATTTTTCCGGGGACTAAGGATTTGCTTTTTGGGGATTTGGTGAGTGTTCAGGTGGCTCGTTTTGCGGGTGGTGGTATGTTGGGTGCACTCTTGTACAAGCCTATTTCCTTCCTCTTTTCAAATATTGGTAGCTTCATGATTGGGGGCTTGATTATTCTATTGGGTGCTTTCATTTTTAGTCCTTGGGATGTTTTAGATATCATGGATTATGCAAAAGACATCTGGCAGAGAGGTGCCAAGAAGCATTTGGAACGAACGGCCAAACGTCTGGAGAAGAAGGCGGAACGTCAGGCTAAGAAAGAGCGTGAAGCGCAAGAACGTGCCGAGAAAGAGCGTCTGGCCGATTTGATTGTCGACGAGGAAACGGGTGAAATCTTGGACGATGCTTCAGAAGAGTTACCACAAGAAGCCGAGATTTTTGAACCTGAACCTGAAATCAGTGATTATGCCTCTGAGGATTACTATGATAATCCGCCTCCAGGGGATCGTGAGGATTTCCAAGATAGTTATGTTCCCTATCCGGAGGAATTGCCAACCGAAGAATTCCCACCATCTATGGTGGTTGAGGGAGATGATGCTCCTGTTGAGGTTGATTTTACACCGAAGGAACTCCTACAGTATAAACTTCCTGATATAGATCTCTTTGCACCTGATAAACCAAAGAGTCAGTCTAAAGAGAAAAATATCGTTCGTAAGAACATCCGAATCTTAGAAGATACCTTCAAAAGTTTCAACATTGATGTCAAGGTTGAGCGGGCTGAGATTGGACCGTCTGTAACCAAGTATGAGGTCAAGCCTGCTGTTGGGGTCCGAGTCAATCGTATCTCTAATTTAGCGGATGACTTGGCTCTGGCTCTTGCTGCAAAAGATGTCCGTATTGAGGCACCTATACCTGGAAAATCTTTGGTTGGTATCGAAGTACCTAATTTCGAGATAGCAACAGTTTCTTTCCGTGAACTTTGGGAACAGTCTAAGACGGATCCTAATAAGCTCTTGGAAGTTCCTCTTGGTAAGGCGGTTGATGGTTCGGCTCGTAGCTTTGACCTAGGTCGTATGCCTCACTTGTTAGTGGCTGGATCAACTGGTTCTGGTAAATCTGTTGCGGTTAATGGAATCATCTCTAGTATTCTGATGAAGGCTCGCCCAGACCAGGTTAAGTTCCTCATGGTCGACCCTAAGATGGTTGAACTTTCTGTTTACAACGATATTCCTCATCTCCTTATTCCTGTGGTGACCAATCCACGTAAGGCCGCCAAGGCTCTTCAAAAAGTAGTTGATGAGATGGAAAATCGTTACGAACTCTTTAGTAAGTTTGGCGTGCGTAACATCGCAGGCTATAATTCCAAGGTTGAGGACTGGAATGCCAAGTCGCAAGAGAAACAGATTCCCTTGCCTTTGATTGTGGTTATCGTTGATGAGTTGGCTGATTTGATGATGGTGGCCAGTAAGGAAGTGGAAGATGCCATTATCCGTCTGGGACAAAAGGCACGCGCGGCTGGAATTCACATGATTCTTGCAACCCAACGTCCATCAGTTGATGTTATCTCTGGCTTGATTAAGGCCAATGTGCCATCTCGTGTGGCCTTTGCTGTGTCTTCTGGAACAGATAGTCGTACCATTTTAGATGAAAATGGGGCAGAAAAACTACTTGGACGCGGGGATATGCTTTTCAAACCGATTGATGAGAATCATCCTGTTCGTTTGCAAGGGTCCTTCATTTCAGATGATGACGTGGAACGTATTGTGTCCTTTATTAAGGGGCAGGCTTCAGCTAACTATGACGAGAGCTTTGATCCTGGTGAAGTTTCAGAGAATGATTTTGGTAGTGGTTCATCCACTAATAGTGGTAGCTTGGAAGGAGATCCTCTCTTCGAAGAAGCGAAAGCATTGGTATTGGAAACACAAAAAGCTAGCGCTTCCATGCTTCAGCGTCGTCTGTCGGTCGGATTTAACCGTGCTACTCGCTTGATGGAAGAACTAGAAGAAGCCGGAGTGATTGGACCTGCTGAAGGCACTAAGCCACGTAAGGTTTTGATGACTCAAGAGTGATGATAGGAAAAGTACTACCCACCATTTACATATGTTTTAAATATAATAAAAGGATGAGAGAGTAACTGTTTCGGCGCAAATTTTCTCATTCTTTTTTTTATGTTCAAAATAGACCAAAAAATTGCAAAACATCCCATAAGAACGCTTACAAAACGAACATTTTCTTCTATAATAGTAGAAAAAGTGAGTAATAAAAACTAAGGAGTAAAAAAATGACAATTTATTAACCGTTCATTTTCATAGTATGCATGGCGACTATTCCCGATACAGTATGTGGAAGTGGCTAGATTGTTATTGGGGCGAAGAGGCCCATTTTTCACGTGAGGATGATTTTGGCCTTGTTGGTCAGGTTACTTCTCCCTCCAATCGTTTTATTGATTCTGTCAATCTTTTGGTCAAAACGGAAGACTGGTCGAGGCAAACACATGATTATCGTGTCCGACGCTTCCTAGGGGGTGCTCCCAATGCTATTTGGATAGTTGAAGGTGATCCAACGGTTTATTATTCTAAACAGGCAGCCTTGACTAGCCATAGTTTTGAGGGTCGCGATCAGCATGCCTTTGATATGGCTCTTCGTAGACAGGAATTTGACCAGAAGTGGGGTTTTCAAGGCTGGTTAGGGCATAAGTATGAAAGAGGGGCGACAGAGTTTCGCCTTTGGTCACCCCTAGCTCGTTGTGTGCAGCTCTTACTTTTTAAAAAGGGGAGTAAAAATCCTAAGGTCATTAAGATGAGTCGAGGAAACAGTGTCAATAAGGACCGTCATGAGATGAATACTCAGGGTGTTTGGAGTGCCACTGTCAAAAAGCATCTAGATGGGGTAGCTTACCAGTTTCGTGTTTATCATGAGGAAAGCTTCTATCAGGATACGAGAGATCCTTATAGAATCGCACTTAGTTTAGATAATAAAAAAGTTTGGTGGTCGATCCTAAACGACTTGTCCCACGAGGATATGAAAAGGTTACCAAACAAAAAGCGAGTTGGCGTAAGCCAAATGCTTGCTCATCCGTTATCTGTGAGATGCACATCCGTGATTTCTCAATTTCAGAGACGTCTGGTGTTAAGAAATCCTATAGAGGAACCTATCTAGGTGCCTGTCAGAAAGTGACAAAAAATGACAAGGGAGATGTGACTGGCTTTGATTACCTCAAACTCATGGGCTACAACTATGTCCAGTTGCAACCGGTCTTTGATCACCATAAAACCTACGATAAAGATGGGAAGCTTCTCTACAACTGGGGGGATGACCCTTAGAATTATAATGTCCCGGATCGTCAGTTTGCTGCTGATCAAAAGAATCCCGTGGCACCAATTTTAGAGCTTAATAAAATGATTCAGACCTACCATGAGGCAGGAATAGGGGGTCATCATGGATGTGGTATATAACCATACTTACTCATCTTACAGCTCTACCTTCCAACTATCTGTGCCGGCTTATTACTACCGTATGCATGACAATGGGTCTTTCCAAGACGGGTCAGGATGTGGAAATGAAACAGCCAGTGAAAAGGAAATGTACCGTAAGTATATGATTGATTTTTTGACCTATTGGGCAGAAGAATTTGGAGTGGATGGTTTCCGTTTTGACCTTATGGGCTTGCATGATGTTGCTACTATGAATGCCATTCGTTCGGCCATGGATGATATTGATCCTAGGATTCTTCTATATGGTGAAAGATGGGATATGGGAATTGATCTTCCTGTAGACCAAAAGGCCAAGAAGGATAATGCAGCCTCGATGCCTAGAATCGGATTTTTCAATGATAATGCGCGTGACGCGGTCAAGGGAGCAGAGGTCTATGGGTACATCAGTAATGGCTATGTGTCTGGAGCCCCATTGGAAGACTAGATTGCCAAGAGCCTGCTTGGTAGCCGTGGTTTTTTAAACTACCTCATGCCAGGTCAGGGCCTCAACTATATTGAAGCTCATGACAATTACAATTTGAATGATCTTATGCATCATTTGCATCCACATGATTCGCCAGAAGATATTGAAAAACGTATCTACTTGGCAAATGCTCTTAATCTAAGTATGCAAGGGATGTGTTTCATGCAGTTGGGACAAGAATTCCAGCGTAGTAAGATGGTTGCAACAGGTGGAGATGGAAATTACACAGAAGAAGATGTTAAGCGTGCTATGAATAGCTACAATGCCCCTGATGAAGTAAATAGGGTGGATTGGAATCAGGTGACTCTTAAGAAAGAATTGATTGATAAAATTGCCAAATTAATTGAACGCAAGCGAACAGTAGCAGAATTTTCATATCGTTCATATGCGGATATATATGATAATCTCTATGTCGCAAAAGCGGAGTACGATTCAGGTATTGTTGAATTACACATTTCTGGAAAATTACGTAAGACTTTTGTGTTCAATAATATGAAAAAAAGATTTGGAGATTTACTGGCGAGACAGTCAAAAAATGTTATAATACAGAAAACGTTTACACAATCAGTTTTATTCACTCGTGAGCCCGATCAATCTGAAGGGTTTTCTAGTGTATTTACATATATTTCAATGTTTTAATTTCTTGATAGTTAGATCTATCAAGGCTAGTTTTAGGAAGGAGTGATGGTATGAATCTCGATGAAGCCATGTAAACGTTTGGAACAGGTGAGAACTTCCACCTTCAGAATCATCTGGGTGTGCATTAATTGGAGAGATAAGAAGGATTTGTCTTCCGTGTGTGGGCCCCTCATGCTGAGCAGATTCAGGTAATTGGAGATTTCACAGGTTGGTTTGATGAACCTCTGGATATGACCAAAAACCATATCGGTGTTTGGGAGGTAAGTTCAGCCCTTCCTGAAGAAGGGCAAGTTTATAAGTTCTTGGTGAAACGTAAAGGTGATGTTATCCTTAAATCTTAGAGTCACTATTGTATAATTTAGACAAAGGACAAAAACATGAAAAAACGCTATTCAAAAGAATTTAAAGAAACCCTTATCGCCTTCTATCATTCTGGTCAATCCGTCACCCAGCTGTCTAAAGAATACGACGTGGCCCCTGCAACAATTTATAAATGGATAGACCTCTGCTCTAAATCTAATGAAAGCTCCGTCTCTAAAGCTGATTTTCTAGAATTAAAAAGACAACTGGCTAAAGTTAAGGAAGAACGAGACATCTTAAAAAAAGTATTGACCATATTCGCCGAGAAAAAGAAGTGAGTGCTGCGGATATGGCTCAAACCATACAAACTTTAGCACTCAATGTCAGACTAAGCTGTCAACTCCTTGATGTTCCTGAATCAAGTTATTATGAACGGATTAACCGACATCCATCTAAAACTCAATTAAGGAGACAATACCTGTCACTCAAAATTTCTCAACTCTTCAATGCTAACCGAGGAATCTATGGTGCTCCTAAAATTCATCATCCTCTACTTAAACAAGGGGAAAAAGTCGGGTTAAAACTCGTACAGAAGCTAATGAAGCAACTTCAACTCAAGTCTGTAGTCATTAAGAAATTTAAGCCTGGATACTCACTAAGTGATCACATCAATCAAAAAAATCTCATACAGACTGAACCTACAAAGAAAAATAAGGTTTGGTCAACCGACATTACTTATATTCCTACTCAACAAGGATAGGCTTATCTCTCAACCATTATAGATCGTTATACTAAAAAAGTCATTGCTTGGGATTTGGGCAAGCGAATGACTGTAGAATTAGTGCAAAGAACTTTAAATAAGGCCATTAAATCACAAGACTATCCAGAAGCTGTTATTCTTCATTCTGACCAAGGAAGCCAGTATACGAGTCTAGAGTATGAAGAGTTGCTTAAGTATTATGGGATGACTCACTCTTTCAGTCGAAGGGGACACCCTTATCATATGCCAGTCTTGAATCTTGGCATGGACATTTAAAAAGAGAGTGGGTGTATCAATTTAAATATAAGAACTTTGAAGAAGCCTATCAGAGTATTTTCTGGTACATCGAAGCCTTTTATAATTCAAAACGAATCCATCAAAGTTTAGGGTATCTTACACCTAATCAATTTGAAAAGGTAAGTGCCGATGATGTGGTTGTTTTTGCTGGATCAGCACCAAGCAATCTTGGAAACAAGGTCTATAACAAATTGATTCCACTAGTGCGTGAAACTGGTGCACAGGTTGTCTGTGACTTTGAAATAAATTTATGCTTTTGGTGAATAAATTTATTTCAAAGTCAAATACTTATCACAAAAAAATCTAAGTGTTTTCTATGTTGAAATAAAATTAGTTAGTTATGCTAGTTGAGATGTGTTTTTTCTAAAGTTATCATCCCATTCCTTCACTGCCTCAGGATTAAAAATAATATTAATTGTCTCTAGAATAGTTTGATGTATTTTTAAAGCCTCCTCTTTGTCACCCCAAAGATAATCAAATATGGCTTTAAGTTCATGTAGATATAGTTTTTCAAAAGAAAAATAGGTTGGATAATTTTTGTTAAATAATAATGTCAGAAGTTTTTGGCTAGCGTTTCTTTCTTTTCGTTCTAAAAAAACAGATAGGCAGTTTAGGACGGTATCAATTTTAATACGATCTAGGTTATTTTTTAGCGACTGAGGAGTATCTTCGAGAATAGTATTAGTGAGGACTATAAGAGCATCCGATGTAAAATAAGGGACGAGATTACCAAGCAGACCGACATCAAGATTTGTCCAGTCCTCTAATGAAATAAAGTAGTCAGTGAGTTGAAAAATGGTATCTTGAGGAACGGTTAATTGCTTTAGTTCGCAGATGATTACCTCTAAAACGCGAGCTATAATTTTGTAAATGTATTGACCTTTCTGATCTGATAACTCATAGAGATATGATTTTAGTTCGGAAAGTATCTGAGTATCTTTGTTATTCAGTGCCTCTTCTAACTGCTCGGTTAGCTGGTAAAAATCTTTGTCTCGGAAATCTTTCCATTCAAAGAATTCATTAATTTCAACTAACATAAATCCTAGAAGTCGAAATAGAACATCATTAGAAAGGGTTGTATGACCATTTTCAAAATCTGAAATACTGGTGGCAGAACCAGCAATTTCTCCAAGTGCTTTTAAAGATAGTTTTCTTTGCTTACGAATTGCCTTAAATTTTTCTCTATTAGTCATGTTCGGATTTCCGAAATTTTTCCTTTTCACAATTTTTATATTATATAATACTGATATCAAAAAGGAAAGGGAAAGAAACATGGTTATCAATGAAATTGTTGAACATGATTTTTATCAAGATTATGATATCTTCAAAAATTTTGTATGCGGTTCAGGCTGCTAAATGCATTCCGATCAATCCTATGTTCACTTTGTCGCTAATACAATTGACCAGTCATTGAGTTAGTAGTTCTCTCGAACTTATGTGGAAGTGTTCACTTTGTTCTATATAATTTGTATTTTAGGAGCAGAGAGAGTATGCTTTCTGCTCTTGAAATATTATTTATAAGGAGAAGTTTTGATGAAGTATTCACGTTATGTTGTATCAATCCCAAAGAAAGAACATACCTTTTTGTTTAATACAAAGAATAATTTGGCGGTTAAAATTGAAAATCGTTTATTTGAAAAAATTGAAACTGATAGTAAAACTAGGAAGCAATTTTATAATTTTCTTTATACAAGAAAATTTTTACCAGAAAGAAATGAGTTGGAAGAAGCAGTACAAATGGTAGTGTAAAATAAGTTGTGTAAACACAAAAAGGAATAAATCCGTTATAGTAGAGTTGCAAAACATTACTAGAAAGAGATTTATTCCTATGACTCAGTTTACCACAGAACTACTTAACTTCCTAGCCCAAAAGCAAGATATTGATGAATTTTTCCGTACTTCTCTTGAAACAGCAATGAATGATCTGCTTCAAGCAGAGTTATCAGCCTTTTTAGGGTATGAACTTTACGATAAATTAGGCTATAATTCTGGGAATAGTCGTAACGGAAGCTATGCACGGAAATTCGAAACCAAATATGGGACTGTTCAGTTGAGTATTCCTAGAGATCGTAATGGGAACTTTAGTCCAGCTTTGCTTCCCGCTTATGGACGTCGAGATGACCACTTGGAAGAGATGGTTATCAAACTCTATCAAACCGGTGTAACGACTCGAGAAATTAGTGATATCATCGAGCGAATGTATGGTCATCACTATAGTCCTGCCACAATTTCTAATATCTCAAAAGCAACTCAGGAGAATGTCGCTACTTTTCATGAGCGAAGCTTAGAAGCCAATTACTCTGTTTTATTTCTTGACGGAACCTGTCTTCCCTTAAGACGTGGAACCGTTAGTAAAGAATGTATTCATATCGCACTTGGCATTACACCAGAAGGACAGAAGGCTGTTCTTGGATATGAAATCGCCCCAAATGAAAACAATGCTTCTTGGTCCACCCTGTTAGACAAGCTTCAAAACCAAGGAATCCAACAGGTTTCTCTTGTAGTGACCGATGGCTTCAAGGGGATTGAACAGATTATCAATCAGGCTTACCCATTAGCTAAACAACAACGTTGCTTAATTCATATTAGTCGAAATCTGGCTAGTAAAGTGAAACGAGCAGATAGAGCGGTTATTCTGGAGCAATTTAAAACGATTTATCGTGCTGAAAATTTAGAAATGGCAGTGCAAGCTTTAGAGAACTTTATCGCCGAATGGAAACCAAAGTATAGGAAAGTCATGGAAAGTCTGGAGAATACGGATAATCTTTTAACTTTTTATCAGTTTTCCTACCAGATTTGGCATAGCATTTATTCGACAAACCTCATTGAGTCTCTTAACAAAGAAATCAAACGTCAAACGAAAAAGAAGGTTCTTTTTCCTAACGAGGAGGCTCTGGAACGTTATTTAGTTACCCTGTTTGAAGATTATAATTTCAAGCAAAATCAACGCATCCATAAAGGGTTTGGCCAGTGTGCTGACACACTTGAAAGCTTATTTGATTAACATTCTTCAACTCTACTTGAGTGTTTACACATAATTATTGACAGTATCGTACAAATGTTTAGGGACAGA
This sequence comes from Streptococcus thermophilus, assembly GCF_010120595.1. Lineage (NCBI taxonomy): Bacteria > Bacillati > Bacillota > Bacilli > Lactobacillales > Streptococcaceae > Streptococcus > Streptococcus thermophilus. The sequence continues at coordinate 1,841,504 of NZ_CP038020.1, read as the reverse complement.
GATGTATCAACTCTTAGAATCATTATACTTGCTCATGGAGATTGTAATTTTAGATGTAAGTATTGTTATGAAAAATTTGTAGATTGTACCATAGAATCACAAAAATCGAGTATTTTAAAATTTGTGAAAAATAAATTTGAACAATACCAATTTAAAGATATTCATGTTTCTTGGTTTGGTGGGGAGCCTCTTTTAGGTTATAGAGACATTTTAGATATTTCCAAAGCACTAATTGAGTTATCATCAACCTATGGAATTCGCTATCATTCTGATATGACGACTAACGGCTACTTGCTAAATAGTAGAACTTTGTCAAGGTTGGTCACAGAATGTCAAGTCCAGTCCTATCAAATTACAGTTGATGGAACTAAAGAGGGTCATGATAATCAACGGGTTTTAAAAAATGGACATGGTTCGTATGACCGTATAATAAAAAATCTTAGCAATGCTCAGAAATTAGACTTGAACTTCCATATACTAATACGATTAAATGTTTCCAAAGAAAATTATTCAGATGTGGAGAATTTCTTAGTAACAGATGCGCAATTATTTAAAAGGGACAAGAGATTTCAATTACTTTTTAGAAATGTTGGTGATTGGGGATGTGGGGATAGAAAAGAAGGATACGAGGTTAAAAGATTTGCAGAGGATGTTTCTTTTGAACTATCTCAAAAAGCAATTAAACAAGGATACAATTTATTTGATCACTTATTGTTTAGAAGTAATTTCTATGCCTGCTATGCTCAAAAAGAGCATACCTACACCATTGATACAAAAGGAAACCTTTTAAAATGTACGGTAGCATTATATGATGAAGAAAATAAAATTGGAAATTTAGATAGTTTTGTTATCGATGATCAAAAACAAAAACTCTGGATAAACAACTATGAATTTTCACAGAAATGTTCGAAATGCCAATTATTATTGATTTGTAAAGGTGGAGCTTGTCCTAAACGTGATATTTTTAATGAACGGACGTTTAATGAAAAGTGCCAACGTATGCGACAAAATATTTTACAAAATTTTGAACTTGCGATTTTATCCAATAAGGTCAATTATGAATTGAAGGTGGAATGAGATGGGAACTATTTTTAGGCATATCTCAAAAACTAAATTATTTTTTTATTTATTATTTTCGCTACTATATTCCTTACAAGGCTTAGTTACTTCATTTCTCATACAGGGAGCAGGAAAAGTTGATGTAAATGACAATCGAATGATACTAACATTTGGATTAAGTGGAGTGTTATTATTTGTCTTTATCTATGCTTGTATGTATGTCAATAATATCCTAGCACGAGCAATCATTGAAGAATTTAATGTTCTTATTTCTAAAAAAGCTATTGAGACGTTCTATCAAAGAACATTGCAATACAGTCCATCAGAATTAAATTCCTTTTTAGCACAAGATATTCCAATGTTTTGGCAAGAGTATCTGGCCCCGCTCATTATTTATCCTATCTTTGGACTATCTATTCTAGCTTCTGTGTTCTATCTTTTGATACAACATATCCAACTAGGTCTGATGTTTACAGTTGGGGGATTTTTAATGATTATACCCCAGTTTATCTTTCATAAGATGTTGAAGAGACGGGGGGAGGAATTAAGTAAAGCTAGAGAAAACAGTATGGCTTCTATCACAGATTTTACCAAAGGAATAGATACTATTCGTAGTAGTCAGGCTAGCCATCAGTTTTCAGCCCATGTGTTGGATGCTATCAAAAACACTGAAAGGAAGCAATACCATTATTTTATAAGTCATAATTTAGTCATGTTTTGGACAGGACCTCTCAAAGGTATAGGGCTAGTTATCCCTCTGATGATAGGCTTATTTTTGATGAGAACAACCTCTTTAACTCTGACGACATTACTGGCCATGATGACGGCCTCGATGAATCTTATTTCTCCATTACAACAATTGCTAGAAGGTACTTCTAGTCTACAATCCTCCACAGCTATTAGAGATAAGGTAGTTTCTATTTTACAGTTAAGTGATGGATTTACTGAAGTAGAGGAAAAAAACGTTGAAGGAAGAAAATTATGTATTGATATTGATCATTTGAGTAAATCATTTGGAGAAAAAAATCTCTTTCAACAGTTATCTCTTAATATTCCTTTTGGAAAAAAGGTTTTACTGACGGGAGCAAGCGGTAGTGGAAAATCTACTCTGTTTAAACTTTTAAGCGGTGAAGATACTGAATTTTCAGGAACTATTTCTTTTGAAAGTGAGAATGGAATGTCTTTTAAGCCATCGTATGATTGTGTATCAGTCATTCATCAAAAGCCTTATATTTTTAAAGGTAGTTTAAGAGATAATGTAACTCTCTTCCAAGATTTTTCAGACAGTAGTATAATAGATGTGTTACAGAAAGTTAATCTTCTTAAGGAAGTTGGCAATAATCTTGAACTATACCTTGATGGACAAAATCTATCAGGTGGTCAAATGATGAAATTAGAACTTGCCAGAGCTTTGCTTAGATTGAAGCCCATTCTACTTGTTGATGAGGTAACAGCTTCATTGGATGATACGAATGCCAAAGAGATTCGACAGCTTATTTACTCTCAAGATTGTACAATTATTGAAATTGCTCATAAATTCAATAAAGATAATTATGATGAGGTTATTAAGTTAGAAGATTATAGATTTCGTGATTAACACAGAGTTCAAATTGAAATACAATCCAAAATATTGCATTTGATAATCAGTTGTATTGAAAATAAAATACAGTTAGAATTCTGCAAGTGTCTGATACTATGCTATTTTAGACTAATTGAAAGCTAACTTTTTATTTTCCCCTAATCAATTTGAAAAGGTAAGTGCTTGAAATAAATAGATTAAAATTCTACGTTTGTTACTCTAAAAACTTGACTTAACGTCACTTTGCCATCGTACCTCAAATGCGGAGTCATGGCTACGGAAGTGAGATTATTGATAAACTGGTGGACTTTTATGGATCATCGCGTTCTATGGTCTTGGAAGTAGAACGCTTGGATGAACCAAATGACAATCCTAAGCAACGTGAGGCATGTTGGGATTTTTATAAGCGTAATGGGTTCAAGACTTCCAATGCCTTCTTGGAATATGAAGGTTTAAGCTTTGAGATTCTCTATCGTGGTGATCACTTTGACGAAGAAGCCTACAGAGAGATATTCCGCAAACTTCAAGAAAAAGCTTATTTTGACTTAAATATTAAGCATCGTCGCTTGAGTGATTTATAAACAATCAAACCAAACAGGTCTTAGTCGACCTGTTTTTCATTTGTTTGCAGCGTTTGCCAATAGTTTTCAGAATATTTTGTCCTCCTATGCTATAATGTAAGTACTATGAAGAAAGTAATTTTACAGTATCTGGCAAGTGCTCTGACTGTAATCCTTATACTTGGTCTTGTGGTTTCTAACCGACAGCGAAATCAATCTCTGGTAAAGAAGGTCAAAGACCCTGAGATTTCCTATATTTATCAGGATTCTTTGGAAAATCTAGACAGACTGGCCCTTAGTCATGCTGGGGTTATCCAATCTTATCAACTCGACGATCTGTCTGTTAGGAAGGAAGATGGGAAGATTCGCTTAGTTCTCCATGTCAATCATTCATATGATATGCAGGTAAATCTTGTCCTCAAAGCAGATATCTACGGTGATTTATCTGTGGTTCAAGCTACGCCATCAAAAGCTTTAAAGCTTGCTTTGGAGGACGAGTCTTATCAGAAACGGTTGACCTTGATTTCTCAAAAAGAAGATGCCATTATGGCTCGTGACCACTGGGATCCGACCATTAAGCCTGCTTATGTGGCTCAGGTGAGAAGTAAGATGAAGAAGACTTCCCTAACCCAGCTAGACAAGGTTCTACAGGATATTGACCAAGAAAGTAAGGAAGTAGGCTCAGATACCTATACAGACTTTTTTCAAGCTTCTCAACTACCTAATCATGACAAGCTTGATTTGGTTATGACTCACATGCAGGTTTATGTGGATAAGTACCAGTTCCTCCAGTTAGGAAAGTCAGGTTATAAATTTTCCAAAAAGCTAGAGCCGACCAGTCCTTTTTACAGTTACTTCCGTGAGGCTATTATGGAGACGTATCAGACGGATTTAGGGCTTGGTATAGATGACTTAGGTATCAAGCTCCACCTTTTTAGGTCTTGGATTGATAAGCAGTCCATGGACTATATTAGGACCAATTACAAGGGCAAGACGGATTTAGACAAGCTTCTGGCTTACAGCAAGGACAAGAAGATTAAGTTGGATTATACTACAGGTGCTTCCTATCATAATCGAAGCTTGGGAGACTTTACCTATCCAGAGAACATGAAAATTCAGCTACCTCAGACCAGTGTCATGGGAGCTTACGGTGTCAGCAATTCCCGCTTTATTGAATTTATTGTCAATATGGATACAAGGAAATTTGTTTCTGAGTGGAATGTCTACAAGAAAAGGAAAGACGGTAGCATCGACTCTAATCCCAAGCATTACAAGATTGAAGATGGTGCTGACATTGCCGATACGGACTCTGCTAACTATGGGCTGTCTAAGGGATTGAATGCTGACCTACCAGCCTATCTCAATAATAGCCATACCTATCTCGACGTTCGTCACCCTACCGACAATGCGATTAGACGCAAGATGGTTCGAAAGTGGAAAAATGCCAAGAATGTCTTAAACGGTGGGCACTATGCTGATATTGTTAAAAAGGGAGGCTTGAAAGACCTTGAAACATGGAGACAAGTTAAGACAGAAGACAGGCTTCAGGTCTACAATGCTTACCTTGATTATATTCGTTCTAATCTTGTGCTCAATGGGTTTGACAGCTTTTACCAAGAAAGCTACAAGCCCCAAGGTGGAGACAAAAAAGAATGAGACCCTAGATAATGTTTTCATCGCTAAAAATTTCTATCGTGTAAGGGATGCCTACGCCATCAAGCTCTATAGGCAGGATGAAGGGATGTCCTTTGATGTGGCTGGCCAGAGACTTTTTGGGTCAAATATTGCCATTAAGGATGGTATCTTGTATGGGTCTAGTCTTGGTGACTTGACTATTGAAGCTTATTTTCAAGGGGAGTTATCCTACCTTTTAGTAGCCACTCAAAAGCTACCTGTGGATAAAAATCGTATTAAGTCTAACCATTATAGTCAAGACATTACTCTTAAGAAGGTTTGGTCTAGTCTGGAAGGGCAGGAGTCTTTCAGTAGTATCATCACTCAGTTTCAGGACAAGGACTTGCTTAAGTTGCGTATCAGCTACAACAAGGATTTCCTTCCTACCAAGATTCAAGGTTTTTACAATAGCCAAACGTTTAATGGTTGGCGGGACCTATTTTATATAGATTATCCATATAGAGATCAGGAAGCCTTCAACCAGGCTCAAGATGCCTATATAGAGCGCATCCAGTACATGGAAGCTCATCCTGAGGAAGAAGCAGGAGAGTGTGGCTAATAGAGTAAAAGCACCTTTATCATTATGATAAAGGTGCTTTTAGGTTCCTAAAGTTACAGCTATTAAGTTTGACCAGCCACTATTTCTGGAAAAAGTTTATCTAGGATTTTAGTAGTGATAGCTTGGCCAGGACCCTCAGCACAGTAGGTGTGCATATACATCGAAGGGTTAAAGTTGAGCTCAATGCAGGTGCAATGAGGATTTTCCTTGGTGGCAATTTGAGTTTCATCTGGAATTATCAGATCAACCCCGCAAGCCCAGGCGCCCATGCTAGTTGCCATGGCTGCGGCTAATTCTTGGTAAGAGGAATCCATGGTCTCAGTGATATCAATAGAGTCACCACCTGTAGAGATGTTGGAATTACGACGCAGATTGACCTTTTTTCCTTCTGGGAGAATATCATCAGGTGTGTAACCCTGTTGAGCTAACATTAGTTGTTCGATGTCTCCTAGCTCAATGATTTCCAGAGGTGACCGGTGATCACGGCCACGCAATGGATTAGCATTTTTCTGAGCGACTAGTTCACGAATGGTGTGTTTGCCATCACCAATAACATTGGCAGCGACACGCAGAAGAACAGCCTCACAACGCCCATCCAAGATGAAGAAACGGTATTCGGTTCCTGGAATAAATTCTTCAACAAGGACAGAGGTATCTTCTGCGAAAGCAATTTCAAGGGCTTTTTGATAGTTGTCAAGACTGGCAGGTTCTTGGAAAATGGAAATTCCCAGACCAAAGTTAGTTGACTTGGGTTTGACAACAATTTGCTTATCCTTGATAAGAGGGTAGTAGGCAAGTCCTTCCTCAAGACTGGTAAATTCGTCTCCTGAAGGAACTGGAAAGCCAGCATCTGCTAGAATCTTCTTGGTTACGGTCTTATTAGCCATAGCAAGGGGAACCACGTAGTTGTCTTTTGAGGTCATGTTACCGTTTTTGACGTATTCAACATGGTCTTGGTGCCAAAGTTTTAGGAATTGATCTTGCTCATCCAATATTTCAAAGTGAATCCCCTTTTGGATGGCATCAAAGAGCAACATCTGGGTGGAGAGTTCCATCTCTTCATAGCCCTTGAGAGCATAGTGGGCAGTCCAGTCGTAATCATGATAGGCAAGAGCCTTGTTTAAAGCAAATTCGGCTAGAGATTTGTCTTTGATATAGGGTAAGAGCTGGGCAGAGAGCGTTTGATTTGGATCCGCAAAGGCTGCCTTAACTTGCTTAACCAGATCTTGATGATAGTCACCAAGTCCAAAGTGTTGCACCAGTTGGTCTAGGGCAGTTACAATGTCCTGAGTTTTAGCCTCCGAAGGTAGAGGTTCTAGAGGATGAGAGAGGGCAATTTTCTCATTTAACGCGTGGCCTTGTGCAAGAGCTTGGTCGACATTTTCAGGGCTATCAAGCCAAAGGAAGGCTAAAATGAGTAAGTGCACAGTGTCCATAGTAGTCTGACTAATACCGATACGCTCAAAAGGGTTAAGGTCGAAATTACGGAACTCTAGGTAGGTGATTCCTTTGTCAAGGAAGGAACGATTAACCTTTTGTCCACGGAAACGAACAGCTGAGTAAAATTCTTTCTCTGCATTCAAATCTCCTTGTTCGATATAGGTTTCAATGGCTGAGACATAATCTTCTAGACTTACAAAGGATACTTGAATCTCTTCCTTATTGACATAGCCGTGGTCACTGTTACGGAAGGAACGCACAGGTTCTGGAACTTCCTGGTCAAAGAAACCTTGTTCGGCGATGGGTGAGGCCCCAAAGAGATAGGTAATCACCCAACGGTAGCGCAAGTAGTTCTGAGCCAGCTTAAGATAGAGGGCGTTTTTGAAGGCAATCATATCGGTCTGATCACTTTCTTGGAACAAGGCCTCAACTAAATCTTTACCCAGTTCCATATTATAGTGGATACCTGAGATAGCTTGTAGTTTAGTTCCGTATTTTTCAGCCAAATAGTTACGATAATGGCGTTCGAAGTCATTTTCCAGTTGAGCAACTTGAATCTCCTCTGCCTTTAGACGAGGTGGCATGGATAAAGGCCAGAGAACCTCGTCTGTAGCAATAGAGCGGCCAGCTACATCAGTAATAGCTCCCAGAAATCGGCGAGCCTCAGTAGTAGATTTGGCAACTGGTGTGATGAGTTCCATCTGAAACTCGCAAAAATCAGTCTGAATATAGGGGTGGAAACTACGAGCTCCTAGACAGGATGGGTGAGGTGTATGCACCAGTTGTCCTTGCCTATCGACACGTAGACTCTCGCGCTCGATTCCAAAATTAGCTTGGAGAATAGGGCTGGTAGCTTCCAGTTTTTGAAGCAGTTGGTTTAATGTCATAGAATCACCTTTTCATGTAATGTTAGTGATAGTCTATTATAAATAGGAACAGAAAACAAATTTCTGCTACGGTTAAGAGGAATTTCCGAATATTTTGAATGAGTTTGTGAAAAATGAACAGATTTCAATCAAAAAATGAGAAATTAGAACAATTCTCAGTTACATAAAATTTTACTTGCAATTTAAATCAAATTAGCCTATACTTGTGAAGTATATATGAGAACGAAAGAATCCCTAGGATATGCCCTCAGGGGCTTTTGTATGCCTTCAAAAGGGTATAACCGTTCTTTTATAGATAAAATATGAGCATTTAGCTGGATATTTTAAATGTTTCCTTTGAATAGAGCAGACAATTTTTTTCATAGTGGCAGTAGTTAACCAATAGTCTAGGTCTTGTTGAGAACAAAGTAATAATCTCACAAGTCACCCTGTTCGCCCAGCGATACTTTCACTGTGATGACTTGGAGAACTCGCTTTATCTATCACTGAATGAAACACGCTCTGCACAGAGTAGGCGATATTTTTCACCGTGGTAGTAGTTATAGAAGTCAAAAGACTTCTATAACACGGAAGTTTTGAGACTGAGGATCAAAACTTAGCTATGAGATTCCGAAGGAAGCTGCTAGCGTCCGAAGCCACTTAAGAAAAATATCAAAAAATAAAAGAAAAACAAATAAAACGGAGATAATTATGTTTCAAACTCTTATCGCCCAGATAAAGGAATACAAGAAACCCTCATTTCTATCGTCCCTCTTTATGGCGCTAGAAGTCATGTTTGAGATTTCCATTCCCTTTGTCATGGCTAATCTTTTGGACAAAGGTGTCCAACAATCCAACATGTCTAACATTTGGTTCTATGATGGTCTCATGTTGGTTTGCGCCTTTCTATCCTTATTCTGTGGTATGCAGTCGGCTCGCTATGCGGCTGTTGCTTCTGCTGGATTTGCTAAGAATCTACCTTGATTAATCGTTTCTACGACATCCAATCTGGTGTGATTACTTATGATGGCATCGATGTGAAACTGATTGAAAAAGATTCTCTTCGTCGATCACTTGGTATCGTACTTCAAGATACGCATCTCCTCACAGGGACTATCGCTGAAAATATTGTCTACGGCCGTGCGGATGCGACTCGCGAGGAAATTCTTGAAGCTGCTCGTATTGCTAACGTGGATTCTTTTGTGCAACATTTGGACAATGGTTACGACACTGTTCTTACAGATGATGGCGCAGGCTTGTCTGATGGACAACGTCAGCTGATTGCCATTACGCGTGCTGCCCTTGCCAATGCACCGGTTCTCATCCTTGATGAAGCGACTTCTTCGATTGACTCTCGTACTGAAAAATTGGTACAAGAGGGGATGGACCGGCTTATGGAAGGACGTACGGTCTTCGTTATCGCCCACCGTCTTTCAACCATCGTTAATTCTGACGTTATCCTGGTTATGGATCATGGGCGTATCATTGAACGTGGTGACCATGATACCCTTATGGAACAAGGTGGTACCTACTACCGACTTTATACTGGCGGTCTTGAAATTGATTAATATGTAAAAGGTTTCTTTTGAGTTTTCTCTTGTAAAAACGATAGATTTGATCTCTTAAATCTCAACTTCTTCTAAACCGTGTGCATCCAGGCGATATATCTTTTGACAAACTTGTCTGAGGTAGTTGACATCATGTAATACTGTAAGAAGTGCACCTGGATAGTTCTCGAAGAGCTGTCGGACTTGGGGTTGTGAGGTGGGTGAAAAATTTCTGGTTGGTTCATCTAAGATCAAGAGTTGAGGGCTTTCTATGACGATGTGCAGTAGGAGTAGTTTTCCTTTTTGGCCACCAGATAGGCCAGCGATTGAAGGCACTGCATCTATAAAATGAGACACAAGAAAACACTCTTGTTGAATTCTGGTAAACTAGAAACAGGAGTGTTTTGTTATGGTCAAAAAAGCATATTCAGTAGAAACTAATCTAGCCTGTATCGAATGATTCTATTCTGTTCTCAAATCTGAAACCTTCTATCTCCATAAGTGAAGAAACTTAACTAAAGATAGTATAACAGATATTGTTAAAATTACATCATATTAATTGAAATTGGCTCTAAGGAAAATAATATCAGTGGCTCAAGAACATATGATTCTTTCGGTGAAGTTCTAGCGAAATATACTAAATCTGGGGATTTAAACGACTTCCTCAACTACAATCGAAAACTTTTTACGACTATCGACAATATGAATGATTGGTTTATCGATGCCACTAAGGATAAGGTCTACGTTGTAGAAAAGGCGTCTCAAAATGAAGGTGTTGGCGAGCACAAGTATCGTGCTTAAGATAACTTAACACGTGGTCTACACAGAAAAATGATTCTACCATTATTGAATCTTGATAAGACAGAGATGTTCTTGATTTCAACCTATGACACCATGTCTTATGGAACAGATAACAAGTACAATACGACTCTTGAAAAACTGAAATCTGAGATTGATTTAGCTGCCCAACGTCAAATCAACTACCTTGATTTCTGGCATAGATTGGCTAGAGACAAAGTTAAAAACAGGTTGTTCAAAGATATTGTCAATCCTGTCTGGGAAGGTTTCTATGTCTGGGGTCATGGTTGGCCAGAGCGTTACGGCCAATTCAAGAACAGTACGGAAGTCTATGCGCCAATTCGTGAAATCTATGGTCCAGTTGGTGAGTACTATGGAGACAATGGAGCCATGGCTGGTGCCTATGCTGCTATCTATGACAATCCATATGATAATCGTGCCAAGGTTACTTACGTCATGTCTAACATGATTAGTGAGTACGGTGCTTCGGCCTTCACGCATGAAACTACCCACCTCAATGACCGTATTGCCTACTTTGGAGATTATGGTCGTCGTGAAGGAACAGACGTTGAAGCTTATGCCCAAGGTCTTCTTCAATCACCAGCTACTCAGGGGCATCAAGGTGGATACGGTGCCTTAGGACTGAACATGACCTTTGAAAGAGAAAACGACGGTAATCAGTGGTACAACACTAATCCAAACAAGTTGAACTCACGTGAAGCCATCGACCGTTACATGAAGGGTTACAACGATACCCTCATGCTTCTTGACTCACTTGAAGGGGAAGCAGTCCTCAGTCAAGGAAATCAGGACCTCAATAACGCATGCTTCAAGAAGGTAGATAAACAGTTACGAGGTAACAGTAAAAATCAATACGACCAGGTTCGTTCTCTAAGTGATAGTGAAAAGGCTATTAACTTGACTTCTATTGATGACCTTGTAGATGATAACTTTATGACCAATCGTGGTCCTGGGAATGGTGTCTATAAACCAGATGATTTCTCTTCTGCCTATGTCAATGTCCCTATGATGTCTGCTATTTATGGTGGTAATACCAGTGAGGGATCTCCAGGAGCTATGTCCTTCAAGCATAACACCTTCAGACTCTGGGGTTACTATGGCTATGAAAAAGGCTTCCTAGGTTATGCAACTAACAAGTATAAACAAGAAGCAAAAGCGGCTGGTAAGGACACCCTTGGAGACGACTTTATCATTAGCAAGATTTCTGATGGTCAGTTCAACTTACTAGAAGACTTCAAGAAGGCCTATTTCAAAGAAGTGAAAGACAAATCATCACATGGTTTGACGACAGTTGCAATTGACGGTACAACAATAAGCTCTTATGATGATTTATTAGCCTTGTTTAAAGCTGTAGTAGCAAAAGATGCTGCAACTATTAAAACAGATAATAAGGGGAATAAATCTGTGTCAACAAGTCATACGACGAAACTCAAAGAAGCTGTCTATAAGAAACTCCTACAAGAGACAGATAGTTTCACAAGTTCTATTTTCAAATAATAGATGAAAGAATTCCCTTTGGCGAAAATGAATTGCACCCCAAAAAGTTAGACAGAGAAGATCTAACTTTTGGGGTGCTTTTATTATGAAATTGAGTTATGAAGATAAAATTCAAATATATGAATTGAGGAATCGTGGTTTTGTAGTGAACCATAAGAAGGTCTAACGTCTGATGAGAGTTCTTGGTCTAACCGCTCTAATTCGTCGTAGACGCAAGTATTCTTCATATCAAGGAGAGGTTGGCAAGAAAGCAGAGAATCTCATTCAACGCCAGTTCGAAGCATCTAAAACAATGGAAAAGCGCTATACAGATTTGCCACTCCAACAAGCAGCCAAAAACTCTATTCATCACTCGTTTTAAATGGTTTCAATAGTGAACTTATTGCTTATAATCTTTCTCCATAGTGACCAGGGATGGCAATATCAACATCAGTATTATCATCGATTTTTAGAAGAGAAAGGAGTCCAACCGTCCATGACAAGTAAGGGGAATCGTCCAGACAATGGCATGATGGAATCCTTCTTTGAAATTATTAAGTCTGAGATATTTTATGGTTATGAGAAGACGTTATAGGTACTTGAGCAATTGGAATAAGCTATTGTAGACTATATTAATTATTACAACAACAAATGCATTAAGGTAAAACTAAAAGGACTCAGTCCTGTGCAATACTGAACTAAATTCTTTACTTAAATTAATTGTCTAATTTTTGGGGGTCAGTACAGTAAGGTGGTGGTTTTGCGTACGCTTTTTACACTGAACTTTAGTTCAAAAATAGAGAATTTCCTTAGTTTGACTATGGGATTCAATCTATTTGGGGTGAGTAGATAATTGAGCCGCTTTTCAAACTTTTTAATGGTGAAAAAATAATCCATCTCACTCTTGATGAAGTAAGACAGATTATTGTTGTTTAAATTAGTACTGTCTTTTAAAGTGCTTTAAAAAGAGATTGATCAGGTATAGTATTTCCTTAGTATTTGTTATTCTATGAAAATCTCTAGTTTAAATCAATTTATGTATGTTATTTTCCTATTCAGGTTTATGGTTCAAATCGTTATCTCTAAAAAACTAGACATTGGAGTAAAAGGTATCATTTATCTGAATATTGTAATTATGATCTCAAAACCGTAGAAAATAGTGATGATATGATTTACCTATTTTGTACTGTTTCTTAATGTTAATTTTGTTCCTAGTTTAGTAAGTGTTGGTATTTTTCGAGGTGCTAAGAATTGTTTATTGAGAATATCCATAGCTGTTCGTCCCATTTCTTCTGTATAGACAGTGACACTAGAAAGTGGAGGATACACTTGTTTAGCTAGAGTTGTATCGTTAAAAGAGATAATTTGAATGTCGTCAGGGACCTTGATACCATTTTCCTGAAGTGCTCTGAGTGCACCAATAGCTAGACTATCACTAGCCGCAAAGTAAGCATCAGGTAAAGTAGCTCCACTCTTAATCTTAGAATCAAGAAGTTCATAGCCAGATTGGACAGTGAAGTCACCAGTCAGAATAAAAAGAGGGTCATAGATTCCCTTTTCCATACAGTAGTTCCGATAAGAACGTAAACGAGGATCAGAGATGATTTCAGTTGCATCTGTTGTTTTTTCTTGCCCAATGAGTAGGCCTATATTATTACAACCTTGTTCTTTAAGATAACAGAGTGCCGATTGTACGGAGTTTTCAAAATCAGTAGTAACACATGGATGTCCTTGATTAAGAGTATCACTATCAACAAAGACCAGAGTCTTTTTTAGTCTTTCTAGTTTCGCAATTTGTTCACGACTAAATTTTCCGATACAGAGTACACCAACGACCTCCTCTCCTAGACTTGAAGGAATGTCGTTGAAAAAGTGAAGCATCTCGTAGTCTAGTTCATAGGCTCTTTTTTCAATACCAAGTCTAATATTATAATAGTAGATGTCATCTAACTCGTGTTCTTCACTAACCCATTGAATAATTGCCACTTGATACTTTTTTTTTTTGAATTATTAATTGTTTTGTATTTAGTATATCCGATTTCATCAGCGATAGTTAATATCCGATGTCTAGTATCCTCTGTTACGGAAAGAGTTTCATCTTTATTAAGAACACGTGAAACAGTTGAAATAGATACACCTGCTAAGTTTGCGATATCTGTTAATGTAGCCATAGTATCCTCCGCATATTTCAGTATAACATAACTTTTCTTTTTTACCTATATTTTACTAAAAAAATAGTAAAAGTATTGATTTTTCATGTGAAAGGGATTACAATTTCAGTGTAAACAAAAAGAATAAGTGAGATACAGCCTATGAATACGTTACAGTTAAGAGAAAAGTTTAAAGAAGTTTTTGGTGTAGAAGCAGATCATACTTTCTTTTCACCAGGTCGTATTAATTTGATTGGTGAGCATACGGACTACAATGGAGGTAACGTCCTTCCGGTAGCTATTACCCTAGGTACTTACGGAGCGGCCCGCAAACGTGATGACAAAGTTTTGCGTTTCTTCTCAGCTAACTTTGAAGAGAAGGGAATCATCGAAGTGCCACTTGAAAATCTTCGTTTTGAAAAAGAACACGACTGGACAAACTATCCAAAAGGTGTTCTTCATTTCTTGCAAGAAGCTGGGCATACGATTGATTCAGGTATGGATATTTACATCTATGGTAACATTCCAAACGGATCAGGCTTGTCATCATCATCATCTTTGGAATTATTGATTGGTGTTATTGTTGAAAAACTTTATGACCTTAAATTGGAACGCCTGGACTTGGTTAAAATCGGAAAACAAACGGAAAATGACTTTATTGGCGTTAACTCTGGTATCATGGACCAATTCGCTATTGGTATGGGAGCTGATCAATGTGCGATTTACTTGGACACAAATACTCTAAAGTATGACTTGGTACCCCTTGACCTCAAGGATAATGTCGTAGTCATCATGAACACTAACAAACGTCGTGAATTGTCTGATTCTAAATACAATGAACGTCGTGCTGAATGTGAAACAGCAGTATCTGAACTACAAGAAAAATTGGATATCCAAACTCTCGGTGAATTAGACCTCTGGACATTTGACGCATACAGCTATTTGATTAAAGACGAAAACCGTATCAAACGTGCACGCCATGCAGTTCTTGAAAATCAACGTACACTTCAAGCTCGTAAAGCTCTTGAAGCAGGAGAATTGGAAGGCTTTGGACGCCTTATGAATGCTTCTCATGTGTCTTTGAAATATGATTACGAAGTTACAGGTCTTGAACTTGATACTTTGGCACACACAGCTTGGGAACAAGAAGGAGTATTAGGAGCCCGCATGACAGGAGCTGGTTTCGGTGGGTGTGCCATTGCACTTGTAAACAAAGACAAAGTTGAAGACTTCAAAAAAGCAATTGGTCAACGCTATGAAGAAGTCGTTGGTTATGCACCAATCTTCTATATTGCCGAAGTAACTGGTGGTTCACGAGTACTTGATTAATGAGAAAGAAGTAGAGATTATGGCTGAAAATTTAGTAAACACTTTTGTAACTCAGGTTATTGAAAATAGTGATTATGAGGAATTGGACCGTATCTATTTGACAAACAAAGTTTTTACTTTGGTTGGAGAAGGAGTTGCTGATGTTGAAACAGATAGCTCTGAATTGATTGACCTTAAAGACCAGTTGCTTCAAGCAGGTGTTAAAGCTGGTTCCGTAGGTGAACTTGACGAAGAACAAGATATCATCGGTGCTCAACTCATGGACTTAATTACACCAAGACCGAGCGTTGTCAATCGTAACTTCTGGGGTACTTATAAATCTAACCCAGAGCAAGCAATTGCTGACTTTTATGCACAAAGTAAACGAAATGATTATGTGAAAGTCAAAGCCATTGCACAAAATATTGCTTATAAAGCACCAACTAAATACGGTGACTTGGAAATTACGATTAACCTTTCAAAACCTGAAAAAGATCCCAAAGCCATCGCTGCAGCTAAAAATGCGGTAGCTTCTGATTATCCAAAATGCCAACTTTGTATGGAAAATGAAGGTTATTTGGGTCGCATTAATCACCCAGCCCGCAGCAATCACCGTGTTGTTCGTTTCCAAATGGAAGACAAGGAGTGGGGCTTCCAATACTCGCCTTATGCTTACTTTAACGAACATTCTATCTTCTTTTATGGTAAGCACGAACCAATGCACATCAGTCCATTGACGTTTGGCCGTCTCCTAACAATTGTTGAAGCATTCCCTGGTTACTTCGCAGGTTCAAATGCCGATCTTCCAATTGTAGGTGGTTCAATTCTTACACATGAACACTATCAAGGTGGTCGCCATACCTTCCCAATGGAAGTAGCAGGCATTAAAGAAAAAGTTAGCTTTGATGGTTACTCTGATGTTGAGGCTGGCATCGTTAATTGGCCTATGTCTGTTCTTCGTCTAAGAAGTGAAGACAAGGAAAGACTTATCGCTCTTGCAACTAAAATCCTAAATTGCTGGCGTGGTTATTCAGACGAAAAAGCTGGGGTCTTGGCTGAATCTGATGGACAACCTCACCACACCATTACTCCAATTGCTCGTAGAAAAGACGACAAATTTGAATTGGATTTGGTTCTTCGTGACAATCAAACTTCTGAAGAACATCCAGACGGTATCTATCACCCACATAAAGATGTTCAACATATTAAGAAAGAAAACATTGGTTTGATTGAAGTTATGGGATTGGCCATTCTTCCACCTCGTTTGAAAACAGAACTTAAAGATGTTGAAGATTATCTATTAGGTCAAGGTAACCAAGTTGCTCCAATTCACCAAGAATGGGCAGATGAACTCAAAGCTCAAAATCCGAATATTACGGCTGAGGAAGTGACAGAAGTTGTTCGACAATCTGTTGCAGATATCTTTGCTCGTGTACTAGAAGATGCAGGTGTTTATAAGACTAATAGTGAAGGCTTGGATCAGTTTAAAGCATTTGTAGATTTTGTAAATTTAGCTGA
This sequence comes from Streptococcus thermophilus, assembly GCF_010120595.1. NCBI lineage: Bacteria > Bacillati > Bacillota > Bacilli > Lactobacillales > Streptococcaceae > Streptococcus > Streptococcus thermophilus. The sequence goes on along the minus strand of NZ_CP038020.1, from coordinate 1,824,949 downwards.
TTAATTTTTTTCTGAAGAAAGGAGATAAGAAATGGCAATTTTAGTATTAGGTGGAGCTGGTTATATCGGTTCTCACATGGTTGATCGCTTAGTTGAAAAAGGTCAAGAAAAAGTAGTAGTAGTAGATAGTTTGGTAACAGGTCACCGTGCTGCCGTACATCCAGATGCTATTTTCTATCAAGGCGATCTTTCTGATCAGGATTTTATGAGAAAGGTCTTCAAAGAAAACCCTGATGTTGATGCTGTTATTCACTTTGCGGCCTATTCTTTGGTTGGTGAATCAATGGAAAAACCACTCAAATATTTTGATAACAACACAGCTGGAATGGTTAAATTGCTTGAGGTTATGAACGAATGCGGTGTTAAATACATTGTCTTCTCATCAACAGCAGCAACTTACGGAATTCCAGAAGAAATTCCAATTCTTGAAACAACACCACAAAATCCTATCAACCCATATGGTGAAAGTAAGTTGATGATGGAAACCATTATGAGGTGGTCAGACCAAGCTTACGGCATCAAGTATGTCCCTCTTCGTTACTTCAACGTTGCTGGTGCCAAACCTGATGGTTCGATTGGTGAGGACCACGGTCCAGAAACTCACTTTCTACCGATTATTCTTCAAGTAGCTCAAGGTGTTCGTGAAAAAATCATGATCTTTGGGGATGACTACAATACTCCAGACGGGACTAACGTTCGTGACTATGTGCATCCATTCGACTTGGCGGACGCTCACCTCCTTGCTGTTGAATATCTTCGTAAAGGTAATGAATCTACAGCCTTTAACTTAGGTTCATCAACAGGTTTCTCAAACCTTCAAATTCTTGAAGCAGCTCGTAAGGTAACTGGTAAAGAGATTCCAGCTGAAAAAGCTGATCGTCGTCCTGGTGATCCTGATATATTGATTGCTTCATCTGAAAAAGCACGTACAGTTCTTGGATGGAAACCACAATTTGATAACATCGAAAAAATCATCGCAAGTGCTTGGGCATGGCATTCTAGCCATCCAAAAGGGTACGATGATCGAGGATAATTAAAATAATAAACAAAAAACAAAGAGTATATATAATTGTTGTACTCTTTGTTTTTTGAGGAAATAATATGAAAATAAGCTGTGAAATTATTGGAAAAGTTGATTCAGGCGATGTCAGTAAAATTTCAATGGAAAACAATAATGGTGTTGTCATTTCCACACTCACAACAGGTGCTACACTTCAGGAGTTTTTGGTTCCAACGGAAACTGGTGCTCTTAAAAATATAGTACTTGGTTTCAGTGATTTCGAGGATTACTATAAGAATAATTTATGTGCCTGCCAGTCCATTGGTAGGGTTGCTGGAAGAATTGGGAAAGCTTCGTATACTCATAATATGGTTCTTTATAGCCTTCCTAAGAATGAGGGAGAAAACTGCTTACATGGCGGTCCAAAAGGAATGCAGGTCCAAAATTGGAACTATGTCACAAACCTGAATGATGAATATGTTGAGACAAAATTTATTAGAAGACTTTATTCAAGTGTAGATGGCTTTCCTGGTGATGTGACAGTCTCTATTAGTTATAGACTTGACAATAATAACCGCTTAACAATACTCTTTGAAGCCTTCGATGTTACAGAGTCAACAATTTTTAATCCGACAAACCATGTTTACTTTAATCTTAGCGACAAACAGGATTTATCAAGTCATGAGTTACAAATCTATTCAGACTATCGTTTAGAGTTGGATTCTGAGTTAATTCCAACAGGACAAAAAATTAATGTAGATGAAACGAATTATGATTTTAGAAAGACAACTGACTTGCTACCTCGAATTGAAGCAAATAATGGTTTTGATGATGCCTTTGTAGTTGGAGGGGGAACTTGTGATCATGTCAAAGAAGTAGCTATTTTGCATGACAAAGAAAGCGGAGATGGTATTGAAATCTTCTCAAACAGAAATGGTTTAGTTATTTATACTATGGATATTATAGAGGATAATATTTACTTTGCAAGAGATCGAGGAACAATTGCAAAAGGACGAGAAGCTATAGCCATGGAAGCTCAAACCCTTCCAGATGCCATTAATCACAAAGGTTTTGGAGATATTATCTTAGATAAAGGTCATAGTGTAAACTATGAAATTGGCTTCCAATACTTTAATTCATCAAAATAATCATGTATTAGTAAAAGTTTAGTAAAAAACTACTAAAACTATTGACAATTCAAACTAATACTTGTATAATGGAAGCGTATTCAAAAATAACAGGAGGTTCTCATAATGAGAAAATCTAACGTTCAGATGAAGTCTCGTCTATCCTATGCAGCGGGTGCTTTTGGTAACGACGTCTTCTATGCAACGTTGTCAACATACTTTATCATGTTTGTGACAACTCACTTGTTTAACACAGGTGATCCAAAGCAAAATAGTCACTACGTACTATTAATTACTAACATTATCGCTATTTTGCGTATCTTGGAAGTATTTATCGATCCATTGATTGGTAATATGATTGATAACACTAACACTAAGTATGGTAAATTCAAACCATGGGTAGTTGGTGGTGGTATCATCAGTTCTATCACCTTGTTGCTTCTCTTCACCGATTTAGGTGGTTTGAATAAAACAAATCCTTTCTTGTACCTTGTACTTTTTGGAATTATCTACCTTATAATGGATGTCTTCTACTCGATTAAAGATATCGGTTTCTGGTCAATGCTTCCTGCCTTGTCTCTTGATAGTCACGAACGTGAAAAAATGGCAACTTTTGCCCGTATCGGTTCTACGATTGGTGCCAATATTGTAGGTGTTGCCATCATGCCAATCGTTTTGTTCTTCTCTATGACGAACAGTAGTGGCTCTGGAGATAAATCTGGATGGTTCTGGTTTGCATTTATCGTTGCACTCATTGGTGTGATTACATCAATTGCTGTTGGTATTGGTACACGTGAAGTTGAGTCAAAACTTCGTGATAACAATGAAAAAACTAGCCTTAAACAAGTCTTTAAAGTTCTTGGTAAAAACGACCAATTGATGTGGCTGTCTCTCGGATATTGGTTCTATGGTCTTGGTATTAATACACTTAATGCTCTTCAACTTTATTACTTCACATTTATCCTTGGTGATTCAGGGAAATACTCAATCCTTTACGGATTGAATACAGTTGTTGGTTTGGTTTCAGTTTCACTGTTCCCTAGTCTTGCTGGTAAATTCAACCGTAAACGTTTGTTCTATGGATGTATTGCAGTAATGCTCGGTGGTATCGGAATCTTTAGTATTGCAGGTACTTCACTTCCAATGATCTTGACTGCAGCTGAACTCTTCTTCATTCCACAACCTCTTGTGTTCCTTGTTATCCTTATGATTATCTCTGACTCAGTAGAATATGGTCAATGGAAATTGGGACACCGTGATGAATCACTTACTTTGTCAGTTCGTCCACTTGTTGATAAACTTGGTGGTGCGATGTCAAACTGGCTTGTTTCTACAATTGCCGTAGCTGCCGGTATGACAACAGGTGCCTCAGCATCAACAATTACAACACATCAACAGTCTATTTTTAAGCTTAGCATGTTTGGTTTCCCAGCAGCAGCAATGCTTATCGGTGCCTTCATTATTGCTCGTAAAATCACTTTGACTGAAGCACGTCACGCTGAAATTGTTGAAGAATTGGAAAATCGCTTTAGCGTAGCAACTTCTGAAAATGAAGTTAAAGCTAACGTCGTATCTCTTGTAGCCCCTACAACTGGTAAACTAGTTGATCTTTCAAGCGTTAGTGATAAACGCTTTGCTTCAGGTAGCCTAGGTAAAGGATTTGCAATCAAACCTTCAGATGGTAAGGTTTTTGCCCCAATTAGTGGTACAGTTCGTCAGATTCTACCTACTCGTCATGCGATTGGTATTGAAAGTGATGATGGTGTCGTTGTTCTCGTACACGTTGGTATTGGAACAGTTAAACTTAAAGGTGAAGGGTTCATTAGTTACGTAAAACAAGGTGATCGTGTTGAAGTTGGACAAAAACTTCTTGAGTTCTGGTCACCAATTATTGAGAAAAATGGTCTTGATGACACAGTACTTGTCACTGTAACTAATTCAGAAAAATTCAGTGCTTTCCATCTTGAACAAAAAGTTGGAGAAAAGGTAGAAGCTTTGTCTGAAGTTATTACCTTCAAAAAAGGAGAATAATTTATGAACACGACTGAAAAAATTCAAACTTACTTAAACGATCCAAAGATTGTTAGCGTTAATACTGTTGACGCTCACTCAGATCATAAGTATTTTGAATCTCTTGCAGAATTTTCTGAGGGGGAGATGAAGTTAAGACAATCTCTTAATGGAAAATGGAAAATTCACTATGCTCAGAATACAAATCAGGTTTTAAAAGACTTTTATAAAACAGAATTTGATGAAACTGATTTGAATTTCATCAATGTACCAGGTCATTTAGAGCTTCAAGGTTTTGGTTCTCCACAATATGTGAATACCCAGTATCCTTGGGATGGTAAAGAATTCCTTCGTCCACCTCAAGTTCCTCAAGAATCAAATGCTGTTGCATCATACGTTAAACATTTTACCTTGAATGATGCATTAAAAGATAAAAAAGTATTTATCTCATTCCAAGGGGTTGCTACTTCCATCTTTGTATGGGTCAATGGTAACTTCGTAGGATACAGTGAAGATTCATTTACACCTAGTGAATTTGAAATTAGTGATTACCTTGTTGAAGGTGATAACAAGTTGGCGGTAGCTGTTTATCGTTACTCTACAGCAAGCTGGTTGGAAGACCAAGACTTCTGGAGACTTTACGGTATTTTTAGAGATGTTTACTTGTATGCTATTCCAAAAGTTCACGTTCAAGATCTCTTTGTTAAGGGAGATTATGATTACCAAACAAAAGCAGGTCAATTGGATATTGATTTGAAGACTGTTGGTGATTATGAAGACAAGAAGATTAAATATGTTCTTTCAGATTATGAAGGCATCGTTACAGAAGGTGATGCATCTGTTAATGGTGACGGTGAACTATCTGTAAGTCTTGAAAATCTTAAAATCAAACCTTGGAGTGCTGAAAGTCCTAAACTTTACAATTTGATCCTTCATGTTTTGGATGATGACCAAGTTGTTGAAGTCGTTCCAGTTAAAGTTGGATTTAGACGCTTTGAAATTAAAGATAAACTTATGCTTTTGAATGGTAAGAGAATTGTCTTTAAAGGGGTTAACAGACACGAATTTAATGCTAGAACAGGACGTTGTATCACTGAAGAAGATATGCTTTGGGATATCAAAGTGATGAAACAACATAACATCAATGCTGTTCGTACTTCACACTATCCTAACCAAACACGTTGGTATGAATTGTGTGATGAATATGGACTTTATGTTATCGATGAAGCCAACCTTGAAACACACGGTACATGGCAAAAACTTGGTCTATGCGAACCTTCATGGAATATCCCAGCTAGTGAACCAGAATGGTTGCCTGCTTGTTTGGATCGTGCCAATAACATGTTCCAACGCGATAAGAACCACGCTAGTGTTATCATTTGGTCTTGTGGTAATGAATCATATGCTGGTAAAGATATTGCTGACATGGCTGATTATTTCCGTAGTGTTGACAATACTCGTCCAGTTCACTATGAAGGTGTTGCATGGTGTCGTGAGTTTGATTACATTACAGACATCGAAAGTCGTATGTATGCGAAACCAGCTGATATCGAAGAATACCTCACAACTGGTAAACTAGTTGATCTTTCAAGAGTTAGTGATAAACACTTTGCTTCAGGTAACCTAACTAACAAACCTCAAAAACCTTATATTTCATGTGAATACATGCACACAATGGGTAACTCTGGTGGTGGATTGGAACTCTACACTGACTTAGAGAAATATCCAGAATACCAAGGTGGATTTATTTGGGACTTCATTGACCAAGCTATTTACAAAACACTTCCAAATGGTAGCGAATTCCTATCATATGGTGGTGACTGGCATGATAGACCTTCTGACTACGAATTTTGTGGAAATGGTATTGTCTTTGCAGATCGTACCCTAACTCCAAAACTTCAAACAGTTAAACATCTTTACTCTAATATTAAGATTGCTGTTGATGAAAAATCAGTAACTATCAAGAATGATAATGTCTTCGAAGATCTTTCTGCTTATACTTTCCTAGCTAGAGTTTACGAAAATGGTAGAAAAGTTAGTGAAAGTGAATATCACTTTGATGTTAAACCAGGCGAAGAAGCAACATTCCCAGTTAACTTTGTAGTCGAGGCTTCAAATTCTGAACAAATTTACGAAGTTGCTTGTGTTCTGAGGGAAGCAACTGAATGGGCTCCTAAAGGTCATGAAATTGTTCGTGGTCAATATGTTGTTGAAAAGATTAGCACTGAAACACCAGTCAAAGCACCTTTGAATGTTGTTGAAGGTGACTTCAACATCGGTATTCAAGGACAAAACTTCTCAATCTTGCTTTCACGTGCACAAAATACTTTAGTATCTGCTAAGTATAATGGTGTTGAATTCATTGAGAAAGGTCCTAAACTTAACTTCACTCGTGCTTACACTGACAACGATCGTGGTGCTGGATATCCATTCGAAATGGCAGGATGGAAGGTTGCTGGAAACTATAGTAAAGTTACAGATACTCAAATTCAAATCGAAGACGACTCTGTTAAAGTGACTTATGTTCATGAATTGCCAGGCTTGTCTGATGTCGAAGTTAAGGTAACTTATCAAGTTGACTACAAGGGTCGAATCTTTGTTACTGCAAACTATGATGGTAAAGCAGGTTTGCCAAACTTCCCTGAATTTGGTCTAGAATTTGCTATCGGTTCACAATTTACAAACCTTAGCTATTATGGATACGGTGCAGAAGAAAGCTACCGTGATAAACTTCCTGGTGCCTATCTTGGTCGATATGAAACATCTGTTGAAAAGACATTTGCTCCATATCTAATGCCACAAGAATCTGGTAATCACTATGGTACTCGTGAATTCACAGTATCTGATGATAACCATAATGGTCTTAAATTCACCGCACTTAATAAAGCATTCGAATTCAGTGCTTTGCGTAACAGTACTGAACAAATTGAAAATGCTCGTCACCAATATGAGTTGCAAGAATCTGATGCTACATGGATTAAAGTTCTTGCTGCTCAAATGGGTGTAGGTGGTGACGACTCATGGGGTGCTCCAGTTCATGACGAATTCTTGCTTAGCTCAGCAGATAGCTATCAATTAAGCTTCATGATTGAACCACTAAATTAGGTAGTTATTAAGAATCTAGTTGTACATTATTTGATAATTATAAAAGAGAAGCTTTGGAGGCTTCTCTTTTCATGTTTTAAAGGGGATTAAATCATTAGTGTGTTAGTATCTTCCAAAAATCTACAAGCGGTACTGATTAGCACTCCAACACAATATAAATATATTTCAAGTGATTTAAGATAGGAATTAGCTATTACCGGTGTTTCTCTAAAAGAAATAAAAATCATACCATTCGTTCAGATGGAATAATGCATGTGACTTATAAAAAATCTCAAGTAGGGAAATAGTAAATACTACATGCCTAGTTCCAAGTCAGCTAACAAGCTACGGATAAAAAATGCCTAGAATAAAGTAAAGTCAGGAGTCCTTAGGGTTCGGATTATTTTTAGGTTTTCATAGTGAAAAATTTAAAAAGGATCGGTACTGACAATAACGAAAAGTGAGTAAATATTATTGCCTAAAATACAAGATGTGCACTAGTACCAACCTATATGATAATGCTTAGAATCTATAAAAGTCAATTAAAAGAATAGATAATATTGATTTTCTTGGTTAGAGGTATTTAAATTACTTAACCAATTGAGGCAGGGTAGTCTAGACTATATTGATTACTACAACAAATGCATTAAGGTAAAACTAAAAGGACTCAATCCTGTGCAATACAGAGCTAAATCCTTTGCTTACATAAATTGTCTAACTTTTTGGGGTCAGTACAGGATAGCTTGGGAGAGATTTTTTGATCTTTACAGCTAAAAAACGGGAAAACTATCAAAGCCTATGAAACTTTTAAGCAGTATTTAGCTTGATAAGGTACAATAGAAGTAAGACAAAATGAATGAGGAGGTTGTCATGAAGTTTTTACATACGTCAGATTGGCATGTAGGACGAACCCTCAATGGCTGGTCTTTGTTGGAGGAGCAGGAGTGGGCTTTTCAACAAATTGTGGATTTGGCTATTAGCGAAAAAGTGGATGGGGTTATCATTTCTGGGGACCTCTATGACCGTGCGGTGCCCCCTGTGGATGCGATTAAGCTTTTTAATAAGACCTTGGCCCGCTTGGTACTGGAGGAGCAGATTCCTGTCTATGCGATTAGTGGTAATCACGATGGGGCTGAACGTTTACATTTTGGGCGTGACTTCTTTCAACATCAGGGCCTTCATTTAAGTACACGTTTGGAGGAGGCTTTTGAGCCTATTGAGTTGGAGAATTGCCAGATTTTTCTGCTGCCTTTTATCGATCCTATTGATGCTCGTATTTACTATAAGGATGATGAGGGAAAGGAAATTCAGGGGATTGGTGATGCCTTGACCTACATTCTTGAGGATATGGAAAAAGCTTTTGATCCTGACAAAGCTCATGTCTTGGTGGCGCATTTTGCGGTTTCTAAGAAGGATGATAGCGATGGTCAGGGTCTTCGAGAATTGATGTTGTCTGAAACCAGTAATACGGTAGGTGGTCTTACCAATGTGACCAGTGACCTTTTCAAGTCTTTCGATTATGTTGCCTTAGGGCATATCCATACGCGTTTTGCTAGTCCTACCAAGCGCGTGCAATATTCAGGCAGTCCAGTCGCCTTTAATGTCAAAGAAGCCAAGCGTAAGGAAGAAAAGGGTGTCTATATTCTTGAACTGGATGCGTCTGGTGATATGTCTCAGACCTTCCATACTCTAGAGGTTAAACGGCCGATTGTGGCTTTACAGGAATCTTTTGAAACCTTGATGTCACCTGAATTTTATAAGAATCAACCTTGTCAAAAAGCCTGGTTCGCCTTTGATATTCAACTGTCTAGTCGTAAGGAATTAGAGGGTATCAATGTGCGTGCCCAACTGGAAGAGATTTATGGGACAGACATTGTAGAAATTACTTTCAGTCGTCTGGGTGATGTTAGGGAAGAAAACTTGACCGTTGATCAGCACTTAAAAGATTTGGAAATGCAGTCGCCCCAGGAAATCGTATTTGATTTTTACCAGACAGTAACTGGGGGCGATGTCTTATCTGAGAGACAGACTGCCCTTGTGGAAAGTGTTTTTGAGGAGATTGAGAGGAGTCGACAATGAGACCAGTCCAGTTAGAATTGACCAATTTTGGACCATATCGTAAGGAAGTTATTAATTTCACTCAGTTTGACCATGCTCCCCTCTTTTTGATTGGAGGGGACACAGGGGCTGGTAAGAGTACTCTCTTTGATGCCATAACGGTAGCCTTGTTTGCTACGACCAGTGGTGATCGTAATGTTGAGGAGATGCGGTCAACTTTCGCTGGTCCAGAGGATGATTTGACCAAGGTGACTTTCTATTTCCAACAAGGCAATCACCTTTATCGCATTGACCGAGTTCTCCAGCAAGAGAGGGCCAAGCAGGGTGGGGGCACTACCATGCAAAAGGCGACGGCTTCTCTAGTCATTGTGGATAAGATTGGTGGTCAGGAAATTGAAAAGCTTGGGGATAAGATCAAGGAAGTGAGTGACCAGATTGAGCAGATTTTGGGGCTCAATGCTGAGCAGTTCAAACAGATTATTCTCCTTCCACAAAATGATTTCAGCCGTTTCTTGAAAGAAGATTCTAAGACCAAGACTCAAATTTTAAAGAAAATCTTTGGAACGGGTATTTTTGACCATTTTCAAAAGAGCTTGGAAGAGCGTCTTCGTCAGAGTAATAAGGATATGGAAAAGCGTCAGGCTCAGCTAGATGGCCATTTTGCCAGTCAGGTTTGGTCTGTGGAAGAATTAGCCCTCTTGGAGCAAACGCCAGCCTCTGAAAAATTGACACGTCTTGAAGAGTTTTTATCTCAGCGTCAAGAAAATGTTACGAAGCAAAAAAGCATCTTGAAGGATGCCCATGAGGATTTGGCACAACTGCAGAAGAGTTTGCAAACTGCCCAAGATATGGCAAAGATTTTTCAAGAAGTGGAGCAAGCCAAGGAGCGTTACCGTATGGAAATTGAGGAGGGAGCTCAGGGACAGGCAGAGGCAAAAGCACATCTGGAGGAATTACAGTTCGCTCAAGGATTACAAGAAACCATTAGTAGCTTGAAGCAATATCAGAAACAGTTGGTACAATTAGAGCAGGACCTTGACATTGCTCAAGAAGTATTAAGTGAAAAGCGTCAGGCGTTTGAGGATGTTAAGGCTCAAAAAGAGGAACTCGCAGTTCAATCTAAGGATTTTCTTCAAAAAGAAGAGGAGCTTGAAACTTGGAAAGAGGATATTATCTATGCCCAGAGTCTTGCCCAAGAACAGGAGAAAATCAAACGTTCAATGACTAACTACAAGCAGTTGGAAGAAACCTATCAGCAGGCTAGAAAAGAGATTGAGATGCTTAACAAGTCCTTGTCTGACTTGGAGGCTAATCGTCTTAGTTTAGAGAGTTTACATGAGGCCGAAAAACTCCTCCAGATTGTGGGCTACAGTGTGGAGAATCAACTGGCTCAGGACCTGAAAGAAATAGAGGACTTGAATCAGGAGTTGACAAAGACCGAAAAACGTCATCAAATGTTATCTTTCGATATTGATCAAGCTCAAGAAATTCTCAAAGAATTGGAAGAGGAGTTAAGAAGGACTTTGGCTTCACGCCGTCAACTCATGATCGTCCAACTGCAGGCAGAGTTAGAGGAGGGGCAGCCTTGTATGGTTTGTGGTGCTCTGGAACACCCTAATATTGGTGGAGCACAGGCTGATGAAGTGGCCTTGAAAAATCTCATGGATCAGGTGGAGAAGCTTCAAGCTCAAAAAGAAAAGCAAGTCGCTACTTTATCAAATCGTCAGGCTACCTTGAGTGAAGTTGCATCTAAACGTCAGGATTTGCTTGACAAAGTGGCTAAAGTCAAGGTAACTCTTGAAAAGCACTATCAAGAATTAGAAGAGCACGTTAAGGGACGGTTTGATTTTGATTTTTCGGTAGACTATGAAACTGACCGTGGGCAAGCCCTACTCCTGAAGGTTGAGCAGTATTATCAAGAGTTACAAAAACGTTATGATAGGGAAGAGAGAGATTATGTCCGATATCAAGATGAGCTAGGTAAGGCTCAAGAAAAAGCGACAGATTTGGCTAAAACCTATCAAGAGGCCAAGGCAGTGCTTGACCAAGCTCAAGAACGCCTAGAGGACTTGCAGGAAGGTCATCCAGAACTTGAGTCTGTTGAGGTATATCAAGAACGGATTTCCCTTGCTCATCAGGAGCTGAACCTCTACAATAAGCAAGTCAAGGAAAATAGCGAAGCCTACAACCAACTTCATGCCGACATTAAAGGAATCAAGGGGCAGATTGAGAGTATAACTAAGTCTAAAGATAAGGTAAATCAAGATGTTAAGCGATTATCTGCTGAATTAGAGCAAAGTCTCAAGGCTGAAGGAGCCCTCGCCAATGACTTAGAGCAGGTCGAACTCTGGCTTATTGAGGTAAATAATCAAGCTATTCCTATGCTTCAGGCCAAATTAACGACCTATGCAACGCTCAAACAAGAATTACAGGCGCAGATTCGTAAGGGGCAAGAGCTTCTCCAAAATCAAGAACAACCAGATCTCGATAGTCTAGCGCAAGCAGTACAGAATTGTCAGGAAATCTATGATAGGCAGCTCGCTCAGTTTTCTGTCATGGAAAAGGGACTTAAGGATGCGACGGCTACCTACCAAGCGGCTAAAACCCTTCAAGACAGCAACCAAGAGGCCTTTAAGGCCCACCAAGAACTCAGTGATTTGGTTAAGGTGGTTAAGGGAGAAAATACTGCTCTAACTGGTCGTCTTAATCTTGAGGTCTACGTTATCCGTCAGTATTTCCAACAAATCTTGGACTATGCCAATGCTAACTACATCGGACTATTAACGGATAACCGCTATTCCTTTGTTCTAAGTGAGGAAGGACGCAGGGCGCGTGATCACTTCGGTTTGGATATCAACGTCTATGACCAGCTGACAGGTAGTGAACGCTCCGTTAAATCCTTGTCTGGTGGTGAAACCTTTATCGCTGCACTGGCCATTGCCCTATCCCTCTCAGAAGTGGTGCAAAATACCAGCAAGGGTGCTGTTGTTGAAGCTCTCTTCATCGACGAAGGTTTCGGTTCACTTGATAAGGAAGCCCTCACCAAGGCTATCTCTGTCCTAGAACAAATCGGTGAAAATCGCATGGTCGGTGTCATCAGCCACGTGGACGATATGAAAGAAGGTATTGCTCAGCAACTAGTTATCATCAAGTCGCACGATGGCAGTAGCCGTATTAAAATTGTGGATAAGGGGTAGGAGGAATCAGTTTATATAATACTCTATATCAGATAATCGCAGTTGTAGCCATGTCAAATTTGTTCTAATCAGCATAGAAAAAAGGTAGTTGCATCAACAACTACCTTATGTAGAATTGTTAAAAAGCTGATGGTTTGTATAACATATTTAATTCGTCCTACTCGTAAAAAAGTGCGGACGGATTTTTTTGTCATCATATTTGACAATGTTATAGCAAAAACTAATCAAGGTAATATGAGGCTACCTAATGTCTCCCTAATTCGTTGAACTTTTAGCTAGGTGAAGTAATTATCAATTTCCTCCTCATTTTTTAGTATATCCACCTCATCAACACCACAACTTACTGCTAATTCTATAGATTCCTGAAAAGCGATGCTATGGTCAGGAGAAAATGCCTTTCCTAAAGGTTTATAGTAAGCCTTGATTTCTCTCTGAAGTTGATGGTTATGTAATTCAAATTCATTCTCTAAAAAATAGCCACATTCTTGTATCTCCTTTAAGTAATCTTCCATTAGTAATTTTTCTTTCATTGTGAGATTATCTTTAGAGATTTCATATAGGAAAGTTCCTATAGTATTTCCGATAACCGCTCCTAAAATAGGTATTGGAATTATAGCATGTCCTAGCATTGAGGATAATGCACTAACTGATACTTCAATACATAAGATTTGCGAATTTAGTAAAAATTCTTCTTTTGTGATTAAGTTTTTACGGAATTTGTATGCTTCTTCAGCGATACCAAATGAAGCAGTGCACAATGAACTTGCTACTGCTACAGGAGTGGCTGTGTAATTTGTTAGGGCATAGATGGTAACACCTCGAGTACTTCCTTTAATAGCTCCAATTCCACTATCTTTAGAGATATCAAGCCAATCATCTTTTGTAAACTCACTAATAGTTTTCCCTAAGCGCTTTTTTTTAATTATTGCTGTTATAAATGCAGTAACCCCTTCTAGAGAAGCTGCTATAGCGGATATATAGGCTCCCTGTTTGAAAGTAGGTTTGCTTTTATTGTATATATCTCTTCAAGTATTAGTATCAATATCCTTTATATTACCTTTTTCATTATAAATAGTGGTTGAATAGGTTACACTAAACTAGACATATCTGTTCTACACTAAAGAAAAGAGGAGAACAGATATGTCTAGAAAAATTCGCCGTTACTTCACAGATGACTTCAAACAACAAATCGTTGACTTGCACAATGCAGGTAGAAAACGCAGTGAACTGATCAAAGAATATGATTTAACACCCTCAACCTTCGATAAGTGGGTTAAACAAGCAAGAATAACTGGTTCCTTTAAAACTGTCGATAATCTGACAGGTGAACAACGTGAGTTGATAGAACTCAGAAAACGAAATAAAGAGCTCGAAATGCAATTAGACATTCTAAAGCAATCGGCAGTGATTATGGCACGAAAAGGGAAATAATCACTGCTAACAAGGATAAATACAGCATTTCAGCCATGTGTCGTTGGTTGAAGATTCCTCGCTCTAGCTATTACTACAAAGCTGTAGTGCCAGTATCTGAGGTACAACTTTAGGAAATGGTGAAGCGCATTTTTCTTGACAGTAAGTCCAGATACGGCGCTAGGAAGATTAAGAAATGTCTGGAAGCACAAGGGATTACCTTGTCTCGCCGTCGGACTCGTCGCATCATGAAGAGATTGAATTGGGTTTCTGTTTACCAGAAGGCTACCTTCAAACCGCATTCTAAAGGGAAGAATGAAGCACCAGTTCCGAATTTCTTAGAGAGACAGTTTAACCAACAAAAACCATTGGAAACCCTTGTGACGGACTTAACCTATGTTCGTGTTGCCAATCGTTGGGCTTACGTTTGCTTTATCATTGACCTCTTCAACCGTGAAATTATTGGCCTATCTTTTGGTTGGCACAAGACTGCTGACTTGGTCAAAGAAGCCATTCAAAGCATTCCCTACGCTCTCTGACCAAGGTCAAACTCTTCCATTCTGATCGTGGTAAGGAGTTTGATAATGCCTTGATTGATGAGATGTTAAAAGCCTTTGGCATCACACGTTTGCTGAGTCAAGCGGGTTGTCCTTATGACAATGCGGTAGCTGAGAGTACCTATCGCTCCTTCAAACTGGAGTTTATCAACCAAGAAAACTTCCGCTCTCTGGAAAAATTAACCCTTAAAACTAAGGATTATGTCCACTGGTGGAATCACCATCGCATCCACAGCACACTTAATTACCAAACACCCATGACTAAAAGAGCAATCGTTTAACAAAAACACTTTATAAATTTTGCACAGAAAAGTATTGCCTTTTCAATCAAGGAATCTACGCGTTCATCTATTGCTAGTAGCATTTCTCACGAGTTTAAAGGTCTTACGGAAATCAGAGATGAAAAGTTTAGGCAAGATACAGAAGGAAATGTAGCTGGTATGTTCAAAGTGTTGCTGAAATCTGGCTCTTGGGGGCTTAAACACATCCCATTGACCAAGGTAACACTGACATTTAACTTAGAATAAGAGGTAATCACGATGAAGAAAAATATTTTAACAACGGAACAAGCAAGTTTTTTGAAGCAGTACAATTTCTCACTATACCAAGAACGATTTGAGGTATTATGTGAAGCTCAAAAAGCTGAAAAGGACGGGCATCTAAATTTTGCCTCGGACGATGAATATAAAACATTCATTGATGCTGTAATGACTGAAGAATGGTCTGAAGAACTCTTTATGATCAACCTCTCAAATCCTATTGGATGTGAACACTTCCTTGCAGCACGAGAAGATGGCAATGGCGGACTAATTTGGTATGTCGTTGATTATAGTGAGGGAGACCGCTTCACTAAAGAACAAATTCAGTCGATTGTTCCAGAGGCATATCGATATAGTGCCTTTATGGTCTCTGAGATTGCTGCAGAAAAAGACTGGGGCCCAGAAGCCCAACACCAACGACTTGAACAAGCTAAAAAGCAAGCTCAAGAACATGAAAAGCCTATCGAGAACTTTCCAAAATCTCGTGTAGTCACAGATGAAGAAAGACAAGATGAACTTACACCAAGTTCTATTAGAACAGTAGCAGCAACTTTGAGACCTGCACAATAACTAATTATTTCTAAGTTATTATTCCAACTGTTAAATGTGATAGAGCTTCAAAAGAGATAGTTTTCCGAAACTGGAGCTGTCTTTTTTTCTTTGCTTATTTGAATTGGATCTAAAAAACTAGATGAACTTTTTCCAATTGAAGAATTAAAGGAAGACAAGCAACGAATAGTGGCTCTATAATTTCTGTAGTGGGTAAAACTACTGTAGGGATTATAGAGCTTTTTGAGTGTACACAAAAAGTCCCATAAGAACTATAATGAAAAGCAACCAAACCATCATTAGGAAGAACTTATGAGACTTATTAAGAATAACACAGAATTAATCGGAATCAAAGACCAAAATATCAAGATTTCACTTGTTTTTGAAACTTACACTCATATCGAGATTCAAGCAAAACTTGATTATCCTGCACCATCATGTCCTCATTGCCATGGAAAGATGATCAAGTACGACTTTCAAAAGCCTTCTAAAATCCCTCTTCTCGAGCAAGCGGGAACACCAACTCTACTACGTCTGAAAAAACGTCGTTTCCAGTGTAAAAATTGTAGGAGAGTAACGGTAGCTGAGACATCTATCGTTGAGAAAAACTGCCAAATCTCCAATCTAGTCCGACAAAAAGTTACACAACTCCTAACTGAGAAAGTGTCACTAACTGATATTGCAAGAAGACTTCGCGTGTCGACGTCCACTGTCTATCGTAAGCTTGATCAGTTTACTTTCAAGGAACATTATGACAAACTCCCTGCTGTTATGTCCTGGGATGAGTTTGGGTTCAAGAAAGGGGAATTGGCTTTTGTGGCGCAGAATTATAAGACAAACGAACTCATAACCATCCTTGATAATCGCCGCCAAACCACTATACGAAACTACTTTTTGAAGTATCCACTGAAAGTCCGACAACAGGTACAGTTTATCACGATGGATATGTCTGGAGCTTATATTCCACTGGCTCGCAAGCTCTTTCCAAACGCAAAAATCGTTCTTGATCGTTTCCACATTATCCAGCACCTTGGACGTGCCTTTTTAAAGACAAGAATTGCAATTATGAACCAATTCGATAAGAAGTCGCTACCCTATCGAGCCTTGAAAAATCACTGGCGACTCTTCCAAAAGGACAGCCGTAAACTATCTCTCAACTCTTTTTATTCAAAGACTTTCCGTCAAACTTTAGTACCACATGAAGTCGTTGCGAAGACACTAGTCTTTTCAAAAGAGCTTACTGACTACTATACACTTTATCAGCTTTTGCTTTTTCACTTTCAGGAGAAGAGAGTAGATGAGTTCTTTGAACTGATAGAGGAAAATAGGAGCAAGGTCAATCATTATTTTCAAACCGTCTTTAGGACTTTTCTTAGACACAAGCAATACATCAAAAACGCACTAGAAACGGACTATTCAAATGCGAAACTTGAAGCGACTAATAAGTTGATCAAAGACATCAAACGTTTGGGCTTCGGTTTTAGAAACTTTATCAACTTTAAGAAGCGTGTCTTCATCACACTGAACATACATAAAAAAAGGACCTATCCGGTCCTCTCTAGATGTTAGCTTTTCGTCACCCACTACAGTTGACAAAGAGCCGGAAATACAAAAAGTGGTTGTCAACTAAAGGTTGATAACCACTTTTTATCGTCATTTTGTTACATTTCCATCTTGTTTTAGGAAATGGATAATGGTTGTTTTCAATTCATCAAAATCTCCTTGAAACGTTGCAATTTCAACTGTTTTTTCAAGTCCATCATGTAAGGAAAGACTAGATTGGTAGCCATTCATTGCCAGAAACATATGTAAGGCAAGAACAGCAGTCCGTTTATTAGCATTATAAAAAGGGTGTTTCTTAATCAAGTTAATCCAAATAATAGCAGCCTTACTGTAAATATCCGGATAGAGAACTTTGCCGAAAATCTCCTGTTTTGGCTGTTCAACAATCATCTGCAAGCTATTAGGGTCAGCTATTCCAACGGGTTCCTTTGGAGAATATTTGCCAATAACCATAACATTGATTTTGATAATATCTGCAACGGTCAGATACCTCATTTATCCACCAATTCTTTCAAAAGTTCATCGTATTGGTTCATGGCTTTTTCTAGTTCTTTATCAAAATTAAATTTTGGCTCAGCTTTGCGAATGATGACATTGTTTCCTGAAGTAATGAATTCGATTTCTTCTCCGATTTCTGCTCCAAGAGTCTCTTTAATTTGATGTGGAATTGTAATAACCGTACTATTTCCTGTTTTTCTTAAGATAACATTCATGGCTCTACTCCTTTTGTATATACATTATAAAATGAACTTACAAAAAAGTAAAGTAAATACATTTGTTTTTCTCAATTACATAAGCTCCGAAAACTCATTTTTGTTAACCCTTGGTCTGAAATAATAGGTTATAAGTGATGAGAAACGAATAAAGTCTCTAATAGGTGCTTGGTATTACTGACATTTATCAAAGAATGATAAATGAGACAAAAAACCAGGTATTACGAAAAAAGGTAGAGTTTGAATTGAAATACAGTACAATTTACTGAATTTAGCCCCCCAAAAAAAGGCTTATTTTGAACTACACCCCAAAAGTTAGACAGAAAAAATCTAACTTGTGGTGTTTTTATTATGAGATAACTTATGATGATAAAGTTCTTATCTATAAACAGACAACATTGAATTTCTTGAATAATAATCAAAAGACTACTTTAAAATATTAGAACATTTAAGTATAATAAAACAGAATAATTAATAGTAAATCCCTGATAGCTATTTGGGGACCTGAAGACTTGATTTTTGGAGATTAAAAATGAAATCTGATTTTATGAAAAAAATTGATTCAAAGAAAAAAGCCATAATTTCTCTTATCGTACTATTATGTTTTGGTATAGGGTACTATCTACTTGTAATTTCACCACATCAAAAAGCGGTAAAGTCATTTAATGAAGTGACAGCCAGAATTCAAAAAGAAAACAGTAGCTTAGAGGAAACAATTAAAGTGTCTAAGAAACTACTTAGTAGTAAAGATAAGCCCTTAGACGAAAATCTGACGGTCGAACTAAAAAATGAATAGGTTACATTAAACTAGACAGAATTTATAAAGTGTTCTACACTAAAGAAAAGAGGAGAACAGATATGTCTAGAAAAATTCGCCGTTACTTCACAGATGACTTCAAACAACAAATCGTTGACTTGCACAATGTAGGTAGAAAACGCAGTGAACTGATCAAAGAATATGATTTAACACCCTCAACCTTCGATAAGTGGGTTAAACAAGCAAGAATAACTGGTTCCTTTAAAACTGTCGATAATCTGACAGGTGAACAACGTGAGTTGATAGAACTCAGAAAACGAAATAAAGAGCTCGAAATGCAATTAGACATTCTAAAGCAATCGGCAGTGATTATGGCACGAAAAGGGAAATAATCACTGCTAACAAGGATAAATACAGCATTTCAGCCATGTGTCGTTGGTTGAAGATTCCTCGCTCTAGCTATTACTACAAAGCTGTAGTGCCAGTATCTGAGGTACAACTTTAGGAAATGGTGAAGCGCATTTTTCTTGACAGTAAGTCCAGATACGGCGCTAGGAAGATTAAGAAATGTCTGGAAGCACAAGGGATTACCTTGTCTCGCCGTCGGACTCGTCGCATCATGAAGAGATTGAATTGGGTTTCTGTTTACCAGAAGGCTACCTTCAAACCGCATTCTAAAGGGAAGAATGAAGCACCAGTTCCGAATTTCTTAGAGAGACAGTTTAACCAAAAAACCATTGGAAAACCTTGTGACGGACTTAACCTATGTTCGTGTTGCCAATCGTTGGGCTTACGTTTGCTTTATCATTGACCTCTTCAACCGTGAAATTATTGGCCTATCTTTTGGTTGGCACAAGACTGCTGACTTGGTCAAAGAAGCCATTCAAAGCATTCCCTACGCTCTCTGACCAAGGTCAAACTCTTCCATTCTGATCGTGGTAAGGAGTTTGATAATGCCTTGATTGATGAGATGTTAAAAGCCTTTGGCATCACACGTTTGCTGAGTCAAGCGGGTTGTCCTTATGACAATGCGGTAGCTGAGAGTACCTATCGCTCCTTCAAACTGGAGTTTATCAACCAAGAAAACTTCCGCTCTCTGGAAAAATTAACCCTTAAAACTAAGGATTATGTCCACTGGTGGAATCACCATCGCATCCACAGCACACTTAATTACCAAACACCCATGACTAAAAGAGCAATCGTTTAACAAAAACACTTTATAAATTTTGCACAGAAAAGTATTGCCTTTTCAAGGTATTGTCTCCTTAATTGAGTTTTAGATGGATGTCGGTTAATCCGTTCATAATAACTTGATTCAGGAACATCAAGGAGTTGACAGCTTAGTCTGACATTGAGTGCTAAAGTTTGTATGGTTTGAGTCATATCCGCAGCACTCACTTCTTTTTCTCGGCGAATATGGTCAATACTTTTTTTAAGATGTCTCGTTCTTCCTTAACTTTAGCCAGTTGTCTTTTTAATTCTAGAAAATCAGCTTTAGAGACGGAGCTTTCATTAGATTTAGAGCAGAGGTCTATCCATTTATAAATTGTTGCAGGGGCCACGTCGTATTCTTTAGACAGTTGGGTGACGGATTGACCAGAATGATAGAAGGCGATAAGGGTTTCTTTAAATTCTTTTGAGTAGCGTTTTTTCATGTTTTTGTCCTTTGTCTAAATTATACAATAGTGACTCTAAGATTTAAGGATAACATCACCACTATAAAAAATATAAGCTATTTTTTTCTCCTAGAAATAAGTAGTTTTGATTTTACTTCAATTACAAGCATTATACGCTTATAACACTCATTCTTATTATATCACTCAGAAATAATGAAAGAAGAGTAAAATAAAAAATTACGAAATTTAGTAAAATTAGACAAAGGAAAATTATGTAATATCTATATTTAGCAAATGGTGAGTAGGCAAGTCTATTTTGTATCGCTTTAACAGTATAAGAAAGACTGTATTTTTTGATTTGAAATATGGTTAAATTTATTCGATTTTGGAATTTGAAAATATAAGTTTAGGAAGAAAGAGATAGTTTCACATCTGAGCTATCTCTTTTTCTATCCACTTATTTCAATCTTCCTAACTATCAGTTTTTTTCTGAAAATAAAAGGAAATTAGTTTGAAAAAAACCTCTCATAAAAAAGCTAATCTATTAGAAAACTAAGTGATACTATGTTATAATTTAACATGGTTAGGTCTCGATAAAATCAAGGAAAAAGTGTATAGAATGTGTTTCCGGCCCTTATATCTTGGGACCGTAAAATACTTATCAGATTCTTAGACTGTTCCTTGCTATCTTATGAAAGTTTGAGACAGGAAAATAAAAAATGTACTAGCTAGAAAAAATAGGAAATAAAAAATGACAGAAAAAATTTCCGTAATTATTCCCGTTTACAATGTAGAAAATCAACTCCAGACCTGTCTAGACAGTGTCTTGAGTCAGACCTATCAAAATCTTGAAATCATCCTTATCAATTATGGATCAACAGACAATAGTGATGCCATTTGCCGTAGTTATGCCGCTAGGGATTCTCGCATCCTCTATTTTAAAAAAGATAATGGAGGGCTTTCAGATGCTCGCCATATTGGTATTCGTCAGGCTAAGGGAACTTACGTCACCTATGTGGATGCTGAGGATTGGGTAGAGCCAACCTATCTGGAGGAACTTTATAAGACGCTTCAGGCTCATAAGGCGGATATCGCAGTAGCCAATTACAGTGTCTATAAGGAATCGGAAGATCTCTTTTATTTTTATATCAAGGATGAAGATTATTATGAGCAGGTTTATTCACCAGCTCAGATTATTGATGGACTCTTTGAAGAAACCAATAACATCAATATTGCTCTGATCTCAGCCACTGGGAAACTCTACAAACGTTCCTTGTTTAATGACTTGCTTTTCCCGAAAGAGCATGCAGGAGAGGATGGTTTTTTCAACCTTAAAGCCTATCTCATGAGTGAGCGTACGGTTTATCTCAACAAGGGACTTTATGTATATCGTGAGAGTCCAGAGATGCCATCAGCGACTTGGATGCAAGACTGGATGATGACCTTGGTTTATGCCATGGAAGAACGCTTGGCTATTGTTGCTAGTCATGGTTTCCCTTTGGAGAAATACATGGTCACCTACCGTCAGATGCTAGAGGCTTGCTTGAAAAATGTGGAGGAGCAAGGTCTCAGGGATTCTGATGCTTACCGCTCCATTCAGGAGAAATTCCAGGTCTTGAGTTTAGCTCCTCAACGTTATGAGACTAAAAAGCGTGCTATTGTTCTTGCGGCTAACTATACTTATGTTGACCAAGTGCTTACGACTATCAAATCCATCGTTTTCCATCATCGTAACATTCGTTTTTACTTGATTAACGATGATTTCTCTCAAGAGTGGTTTAGAGGACTAAACCGTCATTTGGCTGCCTTTGGTAGTGAAGTGATTAACTGTCGTGTGGATAGTAGTCATATCAAGCAATTCAAGACTAATAGCAACTATGCAAGCTATCTTCGCTATTTTGTGGCGGACTTTGTGTCTGAGGAACGAGCTCTTTATTTGGACAGTGACATGGTGGTTACCGGTTCTCTGGAAGACCTCTTTACCCTTGATTTGCAAGGCCGTCCTTTGGCTGCTGTACGTGACTATGCTGTTCAAGGTCAGGATCGTCAGGCAATGTTTGATGCAGGCTTCATGGTGATTGATACGGCTTATTGGAAGCAGTACAACATGAGACGTCACTTAATTGACATGACTAGCGAATGGCATGATAAGGTACCATTTGCGGAGCAGTCAATTCTTAATATGGTTTTTTGTAACAACTGGTTGACGTTGTCCTTTGACAACAACTACGCTGTGACCAAGTCTAGTCTATCTGGTTACCATTTGCCAAATGGTCAAGACTATCCTAAGGTTTTACACTATACTTCACACCGTAAGCCCTGGTTACCTTTGGCTTGCCAAGCTTATCGCGAGGTCTGGTGGTTCTATGCTCAAATGGATTGGTCAGGGGTTGCCGAAAATGCCGCTTTATTGCCACTTTCAGAGGACATGATTTATCCTAAGGGCCGTCCATTTACTTGTTTGGTCTACACCAACATTTCAGAAATCCCTCATTTGACGGACCTTATCTTGGCTCTTCCTAAGGTACAGTTTAAAATTGCCTCACGCCAGCATGTGACAGACAAATTGGCCCAATTGATTACCTATCCAAATGTGACAGTTTACTCAGCCATTGCAGGTTTAAATGGGCTAGATTTGGAATTGGTGCGTACTAGTGACTTGCTTTTGGATATTAATCCAGGTAGAAAAGTAGTGGAAATTCTTGATGCCTTTAGGTTTGAAAACAAACCAATCTTAGGATTTGAGGACCTCAAGTCAACCAAACATAATCAGCAAACCTACTCAAGAGATCGTTGGAAGGAGATGGCTGAGACCATTCGCCAGA